>CAIUUO010000182.1 GCA_903902325.1 uncultured Bacteroidia bacterium | reverse complement strand
GGCAACCAGTCGTGTTTGGCAATGATATTTGGTTTTTCCTTGTCGCTGATTAATTCAAATTTATTGATATTGTTGTGGCAACTCAGGCATATATTATTGTCATAGGCGATTATTTTATTGATCACAGAGTCACTTCTGGCGCTGATTTTGTAAGTATGCGGTTCGTGACAGCTCCAGCAGGTAAATTCACCGGCATGTCTCGTGGCATGTGTACTTAGGGCAAATTCTGCTTCAATTTTTTCAAACTGAAATTTGGCATATTTTTCATCTCCGCCATGGCAATCAATACAGATCATTTTAGGTTCCATTCTGACTTCCGCAGTATGGGGCCACTTGGCAAAATCTTCGGAATGGCAGTCTGTACATTTAAAATTTTTATGATTGGATTGGTAAAATAAAATTGTATCGATCCGCATTCCCGGCTCCATTTTGTGCTTTACCTGTTTTTTTTCAATCGTATTGTCGTAACTGAAATAGTTATGTGCATGGCACTTTAAGCAATGGTCATTGGTTTTCTGGTTATCAGTTTTGGGCGGCACTGGCTTTTCTTCTGCCCTTATTCCGTAATAGCCGAAAAGCAGGAAAAACAGCATGAAACCTCTGATCAGCTTAACAAGGTACTTCATATTTGATCTGAATTTGTAATTAGCGTTGCGTTTATTTCTATGATAAATTGAGCTATGTAACTTTTTACAGGTCTGAAACGAAAAAAATAAGAAGCCACATCATTTCAGATTGCGGCTTCTTATTGCACATCTCATTAAATCATACCTGATTCGATTGAAATAAGTCTATTCACTTCTATGAATGAAGGAATTAAAATCCCCATAACCTGGTTATAACGAAACCAACACAAAAGTTTTCCCAGATGGCCTTCTGTTGATTATTCAACATCGCATCCTGAGGCAGGAATGTTTGATTATTTCCTGCATAGATCTGGAAAGCATGTGTACTTGTTGAGATTTCAAAACCGAAAGCAACAACAGGTTGTGAATGAATCGATTGATCGGCTTGTTCTGAAATGGATTGTATTTGCAGCGGCATATCATAATTGAAGATGATAGATCCCTGCGGTGAAATCTTCACGCGGGCTCCTGCATGCAGTCCGACCTTATCATGATCAAGATGCCATGGTGCCGTGTTGAAATGTGAAAAACTGGCACCTACCTGCATAGTGAATGCATTGCAGAACTTACGAGCAACCATCACTTGTCCAAAATAGGAAAGGCGGTTTGAAAACTTAAAACTATAAGTACTGTAAGGATAAGGGTCTGAAGAATGATAATACTGATTGGCAGTCCAAACCGATTGATCCCTGCCGTCAATGCCTACATTACCATATAAGGAGAGTGTGACAGGCATTCCGGTATTCATCTGCTGGAATGGTGTCCATTTTGCATTGAAATCGCTGTACATGTTTTTCTTCTGGATACCATAACCCAACTGAACGTTTTTTGCAACTACATAATCCAGGGCTAGACGGATGTTTGCCCCTGGTGCATAGATACCGAAAAGGTCTTTGAAACCGTTTTGCATGGTACCAAACTTATGTTGAATTGCAGCTTCAAGCGTATTGACGGGACCCATCTTCGCTGTTTGCTGATCGATCAGGTAACCGCTTTCCCAAACAAATCGGACGGGTTTATTGACAACCACCTCAGGCGCAGTTGCTGTTGAGTCTGTTTGACCTTGTGCTATTTGATAAGTGAAGGGCAAAATACTCAGAATAAGGAATATAAAGGTTTTTTTCATCTCTAGTTTCTTAAATTTCCTGATTAATTGTTTAATGCGCCTTGTTTTATCCAGGTCAGAACCAGTTGTGCTTCAGAGGCTGTGTATCCTTTCCAGGAATGGGAGGAAGAACCCGGGAATGCATAGATAATACTGGTTTCAGGAGTTGTTGAGTTGACTAGATTCATGGTTTTGATGCTGCTGTAGGCATTGGCAGCAGAAAGATCAGGTGCCTGACCACCCGTCTTGTGACATGAAACACAACCACTGGTAAATATAGGTACTATCTGTGTCGAAAACGAAACAGGTACTGTTGTATCTATCGGTGGCAACTCCTCCGGCACGATAAAATCGTATTTACATGCATTGAGCATAAGCCCAAACAGAACCAGGAGAAAATATATTTTTGTTTTTTTCATTCTGAAATTTCTTTGTTAGATAATGAATATTAGAACGTTACGCTTTTCCCTTTTTTATCCGGGAGAACCTGCAACATTTCATTGCATGTACTGGCTCATGTTCGTTTCATCGTGAAGATTTCAGGACTCAATATAAAAAAGACTTCCAATCGAGAGAAGCCTTTTTTATATAGTATCCTGCCATCCAATTAAGGGATAATAGCAAGAGAGTTGGTCAGCAACGCTTTTGTGTAATCCAGGTTGTGAATACCCAATGAGTATTCGCGCAGACAAAGCTGGAAGTTAATCATGGCACCAAACTGGGCATTTGTCATTTTTAACACTTGCAATGTCAGGTTATAAGCCTTTTGTTCCGGTGTCCAGGAAGCAGCAGGGCTTGGGTTCTGGAATTGTATAGGATTCATGGCTTGTCCTGTTGGATTGGTTGCAGGGTCATAAACGTTCATATAACCATCATAGTTGTTGGTTGTAATACCTGCCCATAAATTGGTTGTGGCATCAGTATTCCTGTTCATGAACTCAACACCGTTGTATTTTAATTTGGCAGCAAGTTGCTCAAGCAAACCTTTGATGGCAGCTCTTGGGTTCACCCAATATTTTGCACTCGTTGCATCGACACCTGTATGGCATCCTGAAATGTTACAACCTGCAAAATTTCCCTTTGCATTAAAGCTGTGACCACCAGTTCCGCCAACCATGGATGCCATGTGGCAATCAGGGCAGGAAGCCTTGGTAACGTGAACTGCCTGGGCGTAAGCCATAGGTCCTGTAAATTCAATACCGCAGGTTCCAGATACAATTGCACCTACAGTACCGTAGTGTGTATGTGTACGATATCCTGGAATAATCTGTGCTTGTGCAATGGTAGCAGCAGAAGTTCCGTCAAAGAATACGTCGGTTGGTTTTGCAGCAAGACCGGCATAATTAAGTACGTCGCCTGTATAGGCAGCATTCTTGGTATTGTTGAAAGTGAAAGGACGTGGTTGGTGACATTTGATGCAAAGGTTGCTGTTACCACTGTCTTGTGTGAGGTTTACAGATTTTTTACCTCCAAGGAAGGTCAATGAAACTGGTGCCGTTGTGGTCAGTTTTGGAAGATCAGTTGATGTATAGGTTTCGTGGATGGAACTGTGGCAGGTTCTGCACAACAATTCTCCATAGGCCTTGGTTACATCGCAAGCATAATCATTTGCAAATTTACCATTGGAACCTACTGTGAATGTTGAAGGCACTTTTCTGGCAACTACATCCTGGAAGCCTCCCTGGGTATGACATGGACTGCAACCTGCATTTCCACTTTCAGAAATGGCTGCTTCACCTGTTTCATGTTTGGAATATTGAAATTGAACGGCAATAATGTCAACTTTTGCAGGAGTATGACACATTTTACAAGTCTCATTTGCATCTTTACCTGCTGCACCTGTTGCGCCATTGGCACCATCAGTCCCATTTTTCCCGGGAGGGCCTTCTTTTACACAGGCTGCACCAAAAGCCATAAGGGCAAGAGCAAAAATCGCAAGTTTAAAGAATTTCTGTAGTTTCATAGATTTTGAAAGTTTTAAGAATAAAAACAGTATTTTTTAATTGAATCATCAATTAGTCTAAAAAGACACGATTGTAAAGTTAAAAATTGTAAATTCTCAAAACAAATAGAAAGATGTTGATAGATTGACAGATATATATGTGTCTGAATCATGATAATTGAGAATGCGCATCTTAAAATATGTTGACATATATCAATCAATATCGAAATATGTGTAGAAAAATTCAACAATTATATTTTCTCTAATTTTTAGTTAAAATTTTAGTAGTACACAAAGTAGAGGCTATTGTAATTTATTTATCCTATTAAATTAGAAGAAGGTATTTTTAAAGGGGGATACCCGAATAAATTTGATGAAATATTTTATTTTATCCGTATTTTGAAACGGCTTTTCAATTTTTTTATCATAAAATCGAATTTTGCGGTATATGCTTCATAAATGAAAATTTCAAATTTTTGTTTCAATGAATCTGTATTTGGATTAGTTAAAAACAGTGCATTTTTTCCGGGTTCAACAAAAAACCACTTCGGATGAGGAAGTGGTTTTCTTTTTATTAGGCCTTCAAATTAAGACCAAAGATTGATTTCAGGACAATTTTGTAATTCTTCTAATCTTGCCTTTTGCTTGATTATAATTCTACATTCATAATCTCTTTTACTTGATCTTTGATACCAGTATCATTTATGCGATTAGCTAGAACCCCCATAATCTAGTAATGGCGAAACCCAGACAAAAATTTTCCCAGATAACTTTCTGCTGGTTATTCAGCATTGCATCCTGTGGAAGGAATGTTTGATTGTTTCCTGCATAGATCTGGAAAGCATGGGTACTTGTTGAAACCTCGAATCCAAAAGCTATTACCGGTTGTGAATGTATTGACTGGTCAGCTTGTTCCGAGATGGATTGTATTTGCAGCGGCATATCATAATTGAAGATGATAGATCCCTGCGGTGAAATCTTCACACGGCCACCGGCATGCAGTCCAACCTTATCGTGATCGAGATGCCATGGTGCTGTATTGAAGTGGGAAAAACTGGCTCCTACCTGCAACGTGAAGGCATTGCAGACCTTTCGAGCAACCATCATTTGACCAAAATAGGAAAGTCGGTTTGAAAATTTGAAACTGTAGGTACTGTAAGGAAATGGATCAGAAGAATGATAATACTGATTGGCGGTCCAAACAGACTGGTCCCTGCCATCAATACCCACATTACCATAAAAAGAGACTGTGACCGGCATTCCCGTATTCATCTGTTGCAGCGGTGTCCATTTCGCATTGAAATCGCTGTACATGTTTTTCTTCTGGATACCATAACCCAATTGAACGTTTTTTGCTACAACATAATCAAGGGCGAGACGAATGTTTGCTCCCGGTGCATAAATACCGTAGAGGTCCTTAAAACCCTTATCCATGGTTCCGAATTTATGCTCTATAGCAGCTTCAAGTGTATTGACCGGACCCATCTTACCTGTTTGCTGATCAATCAGGTAACCACTTTCCCATACGAAGCGAACTGGTTTGTTGACAACAACCTCTGGTGCTGTTGCCGTGGAATCAGTTTGACTACTGGCAAATTGACAGGTGAAAGTTAAAAGACCTAAAGTGAGGAATATAATGGTTTTCTTCATAATGTAATTTCTAAATTTCTCCTGATTAATTGTTTAATGCTCCTTGTTTTATCCAGGTCAGAATCAATTGTGCTTCTGAAGCCGTGTATCCTTTCCATGAATGTGAAGAAGAACCCGGGAAAGCATAGATAATACTGGATTCAGGAGTAGTCGTATTGGCAAGATTCATGGTCTTGATACTGTTGTAGGCATTGGCCGTAGTAAGATCCGGTGCCTGTCCTCCCGTTTTGTGGCAGGAAACACAAGTCTCCGTATTGAAAATAGGTGCAATTTGCGTTGAAAATGAAACTGGTACCGTAGGATCTACCGGCGTCGTAACCTCAGGTACGATAAAATCGTATTTGCAGGCATTGAGCAGCAGCCCAAACATAACCAGAAGAAAATAAACATATGATTTTTTCATTCGAAACAAATATATTAAATATTGATTATCAGAACTTTTGCATGAATTCTTTTGCTATTATTCACGTAAGATCAGGCCAATGTTCTTCTCTTTGAGGAGGCTTTTTTCATTCAATATAAAAAAGACTTCGCATTCGGAAGTCTTTTTTATATCCTTTCTTAGCTTAGTTGGCTTTCAACCAATCAATAGATGTTTGAAGCAACTGAAGGGTATATTTTGGATTATGGACACCCATGGAAGTTCCAAAATTCACCCAACCGTAGTTGTATGCGGCTCCCAGCTCTCCATATTTCCATTCACGACCCAATCTGTTTGCCCAATCGGTATCAGTAGCCATTGTTACTGTATTTGCAGGAATAACCAGACCGGTTGTTGGTGATACTGTATTTGCTGAAGCCAATGCTGTTCCAAATAAGGTTGCCGAGGCTGTGGTTGGGAAAAGTGTGCCGAAGAAATCGTGTGTTGGCTCAGCGCTGTAGGAAACAGCTCCTGTTGAAGCATTGACGGTTTTCTTGAATACTTTTCTGGCCGAAAGAGCTTCTGCCAATTCTGTTAATTTGGCTTTGATGTTGTTCTGAATAGGAGTTAACTTATCGGAACCATGGCAGGCTGTACATTTTGCCTTGTTAACGATCAGCGTATGTCCACCAGTTTTTGTTGTTGCATCATACTCATTCATGTGACAATCCGTGCAATTGAATGACGAATGCTGCCAGGTCCTGGTATAAGTTTGACCCGAAAATTCATATCCGTTGATTCCGGCAAATTCGTTTGACTGGTTCCCGTCGTGAACAGCGAAACTGGTACCTATCGTATATTTAACAGTTGTGTTTTGCTTTGTCACATCCAATGGGAAGTAGGGAAGCTGATTGAATGTCTGTACTTTACCAGCAGCATCCGTATAATTGACACTTGTGACTCCGCGAATCTGGTGACAAGTTGAGCAAAGATTGCTCTTTTTGCCAAAATCTACCGCTTTCAGATTGTTGAAATAGTTCAGATATACCGGATCATTGACAGTTAAAATCAGGGAAGCAGGATCCGATCCAAATTCAAAAGTTGTATGAGCATGGCAAGTTTCGCAGGTAACGCGTGTACCATTTGGAATATCGTTGGATGCTACATATTTATTTTGTGAGGTAATTTCCTTAAATCCCTCGCTTGTATGACATCTGGCACAATATTTTGTATTTCTTGCACTGGATGTACCGAAGAAGTGTTTGGACAACTCATACTGAGTCTCCTTGGCAGTCATGTTGGCTGTAGTATGACAGGTTAGACAGGTCGAATTGGCATCTTTGCCATTTGTACCGTTTGTACCAGCGGCTCCAGTTTGTCCCGGAGGGCCTTCTTTTACACAAGCGGCACCAAATGCCATTAAAGCAACTGCAAAAATTGATAGTTTAAAAAATCTTTGAATTTTCATGCTGTAAAAAAAAATTAGATTGAAAAAATATTGTTTAACGAACATAACTATTCGTTTAAAAATTCACGCTGTAAAGATTAATAAATGTTAAATATGCCAAAAAGAATATATGTTGATATGTCGACATGCTAATACATACATTAATCACTCAATAATCTGCTCCATATCAATTAAAATATTGACATAGATCAATTATCCGTTGCGACTAATTTCAATCAATTCGTTTTCTTTCAGGATTTCTATGGCATTTCGGGTTTGGCGGATCAAACCCGAATCTTCGAATTCTTTCAGGCTTCGGATAAAGCTTTCCTTGGTCATGCCTGACATGTCTGCAAGTTCCTGCTTGGAGAGCACAAAGTTGTAGGGATTTGTTTCAAAGACGCTGTTTTTGAGGTAAAGAAGTGTGTCGGCCACACGACCGGGCATGTACTTGTTCGTTAAATTAATGAGGGTGCCAAGCATCTTCATGTGCTGATCGTTGGAGTGCTTGAGCAATTCAATCGAGAAGGTACTGTTTTTAGTCAATAGATTATACAACCGGCTTGTATCAATAAAACAGCAATCGATATCTGTTATGGCAGCAACTGTGAAATGTCTGAAATCATCCACGATCGCACCACCACCTGTAAAAATACTGTTCGACTTAATAATCTGGAGGATCAGGTTTTTACCTTTTGGACCCTCGGATACTACCTTGGCCAATCCGTTTTTTATGCATACGAGATGGGTGAGGGGTGTGTTCTGCTTCATGATGGTTTCGCCTGACCTGAAGTGAATCTGCCGTTTATTGTCCATCAGCGAATGAAGTTCATCCGGTGTGAGAATTCCAAAGATATGTGAATCACCACAGTTACGGTTGCTAAAGCAGCAATCATACCTGCATTCCAAACAATTTCCACAATTGGGATTATCCTGCGATTCTGACATAAACAGTAATAAAATCTGATACAAATATATGATTTAATTGACAAATGTCAATTAAAATGGTTTAAGTCGTGTAACATAAAAAGAAATAAATTAGGACAAAAGATGAGACAATCAGGGATTGGATTTTGATTTTGTCAGTTGATCGGATAGTTTTTTGACCATCTCAGGATGTTGCCTGGCCAGATTGTTTTTCTCATCCTGGTCATCGCGGAGGTTATACAGTTGCGGTTCAGGATCATTCCCGAGTTCAGTATGGGTGAAATCGTCCGTTTTGGGTCCGTTGGAGGGTTGTATGTATTTAAAGATGCCGTCCACCAAAGAGAGTGTGCCGGTTGACTGTTCGATGATGCAGGAACGGTTTTTGCTGGATTTTCCCAACCATACTTCGAGTTGATTGTAGCTGTCAGGCGCTGAACCTGGCGGAACGGGCTGACCAACAAGACCGCAGAGTGTAGCCATCAGATCGATCTGACTTACCATTGCCTCAGAGGTTCCCTTTCGGGCATTTCCCGGCCAGGAAAGTATAAACGGAACCCTCGTTCCTGCTTCAAAGGCACTGTATTTTCCACCCCTGAGCGGACCCCAGGGAGTATGGTTTCCAAGCTTTTCGCGGGCTTCGTCCTTGTATCCGTCATCCACCACCGGACCATTGTCGCTGCTCACAATGATAAGTGTATTTTTATCCAGTCCCAAACGTTTCAAGGTTTCAGTAATCCTGCCAACCGACCAGTCAAATTCGACAATGGCATCACCACGCGCTCCCATGGTTGTCTTTCCCCTGAAGCGGGGATGCGGAACCCTCGGCACGTGGATATCCTGGGTGCAGAAATAGAGGAAGAATGGATGATTACGGTTTCTTTCAATGAAATTTACGGCTTTCGTGGTAATGGTATCCGCAATGTTCTCGTCCACCCAAAGGGCCGATTTTCCTCCTTTCATGAATCCGATCCTGCTAATGCCGTTCACGATTGCCTGATCGTGGCCATGGCTTGGATGCAGCTTTAAAAGTTCGGGGTTGGCTTTCCCGGTAGGTTCGCCCTCAAATGGTGTTGTGTAACTAACCTGGATGGGGTCTTTGGGATTGAGGCGGGCCACGCGCTGATTTTCGACGAAGACGCATGGCACCCGGTCGCCTGTCGCTGCCATGATGAAGGAGTAATCGAAACCAATCTGTTTTGGACCCGGGGTTATGGAATCGTTCCAAGCCTGGTTGTTGAAACCACCTTCACCAAGTCCGAGGTGCCATTTTCCGACAACACCGGTCTCATAGCCTGCGTCCTTCAAAACAGAAGCAACAGTTTTTTGATCCGGACTGATTATCATGGGTGCATCCCCGCGGGCAATACCCGTGTCGTTCCGTCTCCATGGATACTGGCCCGTTAACAGTCCGTAACGCGATGGTGTACAGGTAGAAGAACAAGCATAGGCATGGGTGAACCGAATACCCTTGCTTGCGAGATTGTCGATACTGGGTGTTTGCACTGCCTTGGCCCCATAACATGAAAGATCACCATACCCGACATCATCTGAAAGGATAAAGATGATATTCGGTTTGTCGGGCATATGCTGCTGGCCGTTGGCTGAAAGCGCTATTGATCCGAGAATGAGTAACGGAAATTTATTCATTGAATTTTATATACTTGAAATTGTTATTGGTGCATGGATCCGATGTACAAAATCAACCCAAATGAACATCAGCAAAAAGGCGGAGGTTTTCCCCCGCCTATTCTGTTTCCAAGTCGAATTTTCTTTAGATGATTGTTCAAATATAGTAAATTTCCAAATTGGAGAAAGTTTTTCCTTTTTGTTGTAATCTTTTGAAATTTAATCATTCATCATAACAGCGCATAATCCGGTTGTTTATTTTATTGCAACCTTTATTGCATTGGTTTTGCCAGATTGACTTACTCGTATAACATAGATACCCCGAGGGTAACTTTGAACATCAATTTTCTGGACTGTATTTTCTGGATATTTACCCTGGTATACGATCAGGCCATAAATGTTGCTGATTTTTAAATCAACGAGTTCACCGCTCACACCAGTTATTGTGATAGAAATATCGGTGGATGCAGGATTGGGGTAGCAGGATACACCCAGGTCTCCCGGAGATTGAGTTGTTGGTACTGTAACGTCAACAACCGCGTCCTTGTTATTGGATGTTGTAAATGTTGCTGCCGGTGTATAATTTACTGAATTTGGACTCAGCATGTCGGAGCATACGGTTTTGATTCGGAAATAATATGTAGTTCCGGCAGTCAGACCTTCGAGGTTGTAATACGCAGATGTTAAATCTATTATCGCGAGATCGCTCCAGACGTCAGTATGGTTGAGAGACGTAATTTCTAACGCAGCACTGCTGATATTTTTAGGAAGCGTAAAATAAATATGGACGTTGGTATTGCTCACAATGCTATAGGACACATTGGTGGCGGCACCACATGCGGTGGCTGAAAGCGTATAAAAATTGCCCTCTGTCGAATACATGATCTGATCTGTACCGGTTCCATTGACACAAACCGTTTTGATCCTGAATGCGTACCTGGTGGCAGAATACAACTGCGTCAGTTCATAAACGGTCGAAGCAAGTGGTAGTGTGATAGGTTGCCAATTGGGATAATTGGAACTGTTGATCTCAAGCACTGCGTTGCTTGTGTTTTTCGGCAGGGTAAAGTTTATTTTCGCACCGGTAGCAGTGATATTGCTGACAGAATTGGTCGCCGGTATACAGGATGATTCTGCGATGGTAGTGAAATCTCCAGGAGTCGAATAAGTAACGGTACCATTTGTACACACCGTTTTGATTCGGTAAGAATACCTGGTCAGAGGTGACAACTCTCTCCTGTCGTAATAGGTGGCTGATAGGTTTGTAATACCATAAGACGACCATGTGGTCGTGCCAGGAGGCACAATTTCAACCGCTGCACTGGTAATTCCCTGTGGAAGTGTAAAATTAATGCGTACGCTGGCAGAGTAGATGTTGCTGACAGACAAATTGGTTGCAGCTGTACAAGTTGTGGCCGCTAAGGTATTGAATCCTAATGAATTGGATATACTTGTTGAACCCTGTGGACACACGATACTGATCGTTACATAGTATCTTGTCGATGGTGTCAGCTCTTTTAATTCATAAGAAGTTGTACCGGGAATTAAAATAATAGACCTGGTCGAACTGCTTCCTGTCAAGGTAGTCGTATTGGCCGAAATTAGTTCAAGCGTGGCGCTTTTTATCTCTTTTGGAAGCGTATAGACGACATATGCTCCATTTTGTGAAATGTTACCAACAGAAACAATGGTGGCTGCGGCACACGGAGCAGCTGCAAGCGTAGTGAAATGGGCTTCCGGAGAATAGACTGGCGAAATTGTGGCAGCTGTCCCGGCACAAGTAGTTCTGATTCGGTAGGCGTACAGAGTCGAAGGAAGCAAATCACCGCGATCCAAAAGTGTCAGAGTAAGACTTGATAGAGGATAGGTAACCCAAGTAGAATTAGGAGCTTTGATTTCAACGGCAGCACTGCTTATGTTTTGCGGTAGCGTGAAGTTAATCCTGACACTTACGGCTGTAATGTTGCTGGCCGTAACATTGGTGGCTGGCGTGCAGGCTGATTCCGCAATAGTTGCGAAGTTGCCGGGTTCAGAATAGTTGACAGCACCATTGGAACAGACAGTTCTGATTCTGTAGTAATAATTGGTCAACGGTGTGAGTTCGTTGTGGTCGTAATATGTTGATGTGAGACTGGTGATGGTTCTTGAGAGCCAGGTTGTGGAACCGGGGACCTGAATTTCGACGAAAGCGCCTAAAATCCCTGCAGGAAGTTTGAAATTGAACCTTGCCGTGGAAGAGGTAATATTGCTGATAGAAACGTTGGTCGCGGCGGTACAGGTAAGAGTGGCGAGCGTTGTGAACTTAGGAACAGCAGAATAGATAAATGAACCGTTGGCACATTCAGTCTTGATACGGAAATAATACAGCGTCAGAGGAGTAAGTCCCTTTAAATCGTATGTTGTTGAAGTCAAGCCCAGGGGGAAGGTCTGCCAGTTTGCAGTATTCGCGGTAGGAGATGCCGTATTCGCAGCAAGAATTTCAAGGGTAGCGCTTTTTATCTCTCTGGGAAGGGTATAACCGATTACAGCTCCGACTGAACTGATACCGCTAACAGTAAGATTGGTTGCCGCAACACAGGTTGGTGCAGCTAAGGTAGTGAATGAGGTCTCATCCGTATATAAAATGGTACCGTCTGCACATACTGTTTTGATCTTGTAGTAATATTTAGTCAGTGCTGTTAGTTCATTACGAAGGAGGTAAACAGAAGGAATTGGGATATTAATGTTGAGATAGGCAGTACTGGAGACCGGACGTATTTGCAATGTAGCTATTTTGACCTCCCCGTGAAGGGTAAAGTTGATTCGTGCACTGATTGCAGAAATATCTGTAACTGAAAGGCCGGTCGCAGCAGTGCAGTTAGGAACCGCAAGCGTGGTAAAGTAGAGAACGCTTGAGATGTTTTCAGACCCGTTTGCACAGACGGTCCTGACCCTTGTATAATATCTTGTTCCGGGAGCAAGGTCTAAGAATTGGTAGGTTGTTGATATATTGGTAATAGGGATAGATTTCCAGGTCTGGTTACTGCCGGTAACTGTTGTGCTATTGGCGGAAGTGATCTCAAGCGTGGCATGATTAATTTCTGTGGGTAACTTGTAGCTAACAATGGCTCCTGTGCTAAGGATATCGCTGATGGAAAGATTAGTCGCCGCCGCACAAACTGGAGTAGCAAGTGTGGTAAATGTTGTCTCGGCTACATTTGTACCACCATTTTTACAAACAGTCTTGATCCGCACAGAATATTTGGTCATGGCAGTGAGTCCATCGCAGAGGGAGGAAGTAGCAGTTGGGGATAATGGAATTGGGGAGGAATATGCTGTACTGGTTGAAGGGCGTATCTCGAAAGTCGCACTGCTCAGATCGGAGGGAAGGGTGTAATGAACCCCGGCACTAACCGCAGTGATGTCCGTGACAGAAAGATTGGTCGCTGCAGCGCATACAGGAAGGGCTAATGTCTTAAATGTAATGTTATTGGTATAAACGGGAGAATAAATACCAGGAGTGTTGGTGCATACGGTTTTGATCCTGAAATAATAGGTGGTTGAAGCCGCAAGGTCTGCGAGATCGTAATAGGTGGATCTGACCTCTAAATTAATGGTCCTTATGCTTGAGTTATTTGTACTGCTAATCTCAAGCGCAGCGCTTCCGATATTTGGTGAAAGGCTATAGTTTATTCTTGCAGTTGCTGCAGTTATTTCTGTAACAGAAAGATTGGTCGCTGCAGGACAGGTGGTAACCGGATAGGTTGTAAAGTCTTTAAGACCTGAAACACCCGGAGTAATGTTGACCTCTGTGTTATTACAGATGGATTTAATGTGGTAATAGTATTTGGTGCCGGGGTTCAAATTCGTAAGATCCCAGTAGGTGGCTGTCTTGTAAATAGGAACTGATTTCCAGTCGCCAAATGAAGTAGTGGTACCGTACTCGATCGCGGCGCTGCTTACATTCGCAGAAAGATTGTAATTGATTCGAACGGAAGTCGAGGTGATCGTGCTGACGGCGACGCTTTCAGCGACTGGACATGTTGTCTGTGCATTCAAGTTTAAATTAAAGGACAGGGCCAACAGCAGAAAGAAATTCCTGTAAAACGACACTGGAATTCGGACTGGTTCTTTCGGTGAATTTTTCATAAGAAATTGATTTTAGGGGAGATGATTAATTTATTTAAGGGGAAATAAATAATTTTTCCACCAAATGAACCTTAAATATATGAAAATATTTTAATTCATTACCAATGTTTTATGAAAAAAGCAACAAATTTATCTTTGTATATAATTTGACTACAGAAATTAATGTTTGTCAAAGGCTAGTTTTTAAAGTCAACTTCGATACCTTTTTCCTCTATTAGATTCCATGCTTTCACAAATCCGGATTCGTCCGCAAGCATGATTCCGTTCTTGCGCAAAAGTTTTTTTACCACTTTCTGGTTGGGTTTAGAAAATTTTGACAGAAGTGATCCCCGGGTTAAGTTGACGGGTAAGTACCCTTTTTGTGCCGAATAGAGGTAATACAAGTAGGCAGGCTGATATGCAAGTCCTGACTTGCTTTGATAGGTGTCGCATGACTCCAGGTTCACTTTCCTGTAGACAAGAAGTGAAGTGGCGCCTTCACCCAGAACTTCAAAATAGCATTCATCATGCAGGGAAGCAGAACCATACTGACGGTGAAATACTCTTTTCTTTCCGAACTTATCTGTGAATGAGAACCCTTTAAGACTAATTTTGTCAATTTGGATCTGTGCAGAAATAGCCGAATTGTAGTAAATCAGTTCATCCCGATAGGAGCTGTAATTAATGCCAATATTTCCAATAATCATCCCATCGTTCAATTGAATCTCTCCCAAAACGAATTTGTCGTTCAGATAGGGTTTCCCTGTATAGTTGGGATAAGGAATAAAACGTGTTCCTCTGATTTTCGCTGTATTCGGGTTATTCTGTCCAACTTCCTGGGCAAAAAGGGTTGCGGTGGAAACCATCGCAAAAAGAAGGATTGTATAAAGTTTCTTGTAGATCATTTCAATATACTTCAAAATTTTGAACTTTGAATATCGCAGATCCGTCCATCGTCTTTCCACGCACAATGAGTCGATAATTTCCCTTTATATCTGAAGTTTTAAAATCCAACTGAACGGTATTTGAGGGTTTCAAATTTGGTTGCCAGAGTAATACCTTTCGCAGATCGGGTTCATTTTCAGGCCGGTTTCCCTGAATCACAAGGGAAGCATCTGGCTGTAAGGCGTCGAGATTGAGTTTGACCAGATCGCTGGATTCCGCCAAATGTTGAAAATTCTGTTTTGTTGAATAGATGGCTATCACACCGGTGAAACTGAGATCTCCATAAAACCTTTCCTTCCGGCATATTTCAATTCTGCTGATATCTTTGGATCCCATATTCTTGATGATATTGAGATCCTGAACCGGGACACCGTCCAACAGGACCAATGGTTGGTCATTGTAAAAGTTGAGTGTACTGGGATTCAAAATCTGTAAAGTTGGTATTCGGTTGTAGGCCCTGAATTTAACACCAGATAAAAGTTCCCGGGAAATTTCCGTAAAGTCTGGAAGATCAATGAATAATGCGGGGCGGACAATTTCAGTAGGAACTCCGTAGAACGGATAATCCAGCTTCTTTCCAGCAGGGGTTTTGATATTAAGTTCTTGATAGTTAAATATTTTGCTTAAAGTGGTAGCCTCAATTTGGTTGCCAGTCGTTTTCTGAAGATCTGAAGAAACAGAACTGTTTTCAAATTCCGGTAGTCCTATAGCAAGGCTGTCGCGACTGATGGTTATTCTAAGAAGCCGTTTCTTTCCCATATCAGATCCTTGAACAACCACGGGAATTTTCCCATAGAAATTTTCAATTTCAAAATTAAAATGGCCATCCTCTCCTGTAATGTAATATTGCAGAGCGGGCACACTGTCTGGTATGGATAGAAAGATGCAACCGTTTTTAAAGGGCGCCCCAGTATCCAGATCATTTGCAATGCCTTGAACTGCAATGCCATTTGAGTCGTTTTTCCGGTTTACTGTTTTCGGGGTGTGCCGTGTGAAAGTCCGGGACTCATAGCCTGGTGTGATATTTACTACCTCCAAAATCAAATTATCTTTTATTTGGCTTAACTTTTCCGGTGACAAATTCATCGTCAGTTGGACATTTTCCCTGGGTTTGAGTTTTTCTCCGATGCCTGCCAGTTGAATGTCTGCTGTATTTACAGAATCATTCAATGGACCCTTTATCCTGAGAAGTGAAGTGGTTTCAGCTAAGCCTGTGAATCTGTTGCATATCAGTACCTCCCTGAAAGTTACGGTTTGAGTTGTTTCGGAAGACGTACTAAGCAGATAGGAACCCGTTGTTAATGAATCAGGGATGTACAGGAATCCATCAGCCTGATGATCAGATATTTTTTTATTTACTGCTGAGATAATTTTTCCTCCGGTATTGATCAGTTCGACTTTAACGATGCCCGAATGTTCTTCTTCAGGAGCGAAGAACTTGAACAAGATTGTCTCGCCACTGGTATAAACATCACGGTCCGTAAAGAGGCTGAAATGATCTCTTTCCTGGGCTTTGCTCTGGAATGCAACTAAAAGAATGAATAGGATAATTATTATTCTCACGATACGTCTGTTTCTATTATGCTTTTACAATGTCTGCCTTGTTATACATTGACTATCAGTATTTTATTTAATCTTCCCACCAGGTGGGTTTTTCAATCGGATCAGGATGAGGATTGCTGGCACTGGGCGGTATCGCCTTGACCTCACCGTCGAATGGGATGTCTGGATAACGGTAGATTGGACGAAGCGTAATTTCCAGAGGAGGCAATGGCATTATTAAAAAATAGCGGTACTCCTTGAAGGTGTACAAATCAAAATATCCATAGACAATTTCCGATGTTTTGGTTTTACAAAGAATATTGCCGTAGACTTGAGTCTGAATCGGATCAAACAGGCTGCCACTTGCGGCAAACTGGCTGTTAAGCCGTTGGTGTAAGTCATAGGACTCCTGTGAAATACCATATTGTTCTATAAACAGGATCCAACCAGTAGCGATTAAAGGAAGCAGGCTGGAATGAAAATAATCATAGGAATTGTATGAAAGTGTAAGCAATGGATATTTGATGATCTTCCCAGGTTCTGTAACATCAGGAGGACCAGCAAGAATAAACCGTTCATTGTTTTGATAGGAAAACCATCCATAGGAATCAGGAAGTAGACTGCCGGGAGTTTGAGACAAGGTCCATTCGATCAGGGATTTCACGGAGAAGCGATAATGCGACAATGAATCGGAGACGGCAAGGTCAGCATCAATTTCCCTTCCGGGTTTTTCATAGGTTCTGGGGGTGCCTTCTCCGCTATCCTGGTTGTACGTGATGGTAACTTTTGTTGTATAGAAATTATTCAGTTTGGGCATGGGTGGCATAGTCGCCACCTTGGATTCATAGGTGTCGTTTTGAATCACAATCCGCAAAAAGTATTTTTTCCCGATGGTGGGAACTTCTGTAAATACATAGTGGCCAGTGGTTTGTTCATAGGCTCTCAAAACAACTTTTGTTCCAAGTTCATTCAATGTTACGACGGCTCCGGTTACTTCCCTGACAGCCTGGTCGTCATAAAAACTTCGGGTTCTTGTGAGATGAACCATATTTCTGGTGATATCATTTGTAATCTGTGCATCAACGACAAGCAGTCCGCTGACCGTATCGATTGCAGGATGGTACAGCTTTTCGCAGGATACCAAAAGTGGCATAAGAAAAATCAGGCAGTATAGTTCTTTGCGCATCAGAATTTGAAATTATAGGTGACCGATGGAACCGGCATGCCAATGATCGACATCCTGTAAATGTCGTATCGGCTTTCATTGGTACCATAACCGGATTGACCTCCTTTTTTGTAAAAGACAGAATAGGTATTATCCCTTCCATAGACATTGTAAATGGAAAATGTCCAGCTTCCTTTCCACATATGTTTTGTCCGAAGGTTTTGATCCAGCGTGATACTTACATCCATCCTGTGGTAGGGCGGCATCCGGTATTTGTTCCTGTCGGAGAAAACCACTACCTGACTGCCCTGAAACATATATTTCTGCTCCGGAAGAGTAATCGGTCTGCCGGAGGAATAGACGAAATTGCTCGAAAACCTCCATCTACGGCTGATCTTGTAATTCATAACAGCCGAAAGGTCGTGCGGTTTATCATATACCGAGGGATAATAGGCTCCTCCGTTGATTTGTTCATCTGGAAATGAGCTGTCGCCTTTTCTCATGGTCCTCGAAAAGGTGTATGCCAGCCAGCCGTTCAACCGTCCGGATGTCTTTTTTGCCAGAAGTTCGATACCATATGAGAACCCCTTTGAGGTCATGAGATCAGTTTCCACATGCGGATTCATCATCAGTATTGCTCCGTTCTTATATTCCATCAAATTCTGGAGATTCTTGTAATAGACTTCAACGGATGTTTCAAATTTTCCGTTTGTTGAATTTTTAAAATATCCGAAGGCGACCTGGTCATTGATCAAAGGAAGAAGGAACTTATCGGCAGATTTCCAGTAATCTGCGGGGGAGATGACGGCATTGTTTGAAATCTGACTGTAGAACTGATGGATTCGCTGGTAACTGAAACGGATAGATCCACCATTCAGCAGAGTGTATTTCAAAGAGAACCGTGGTTCGAGTCCACTATATTTTTTCATGACCTCACCCGACTTGTAAGTTGTCGAATCAATGATGGTTTCTGTACTCATAGGTAATCCGGGAGCATACTTGTAAACCATGCCAGGCCCGAATTTTGAAAAATAAGCGTAGCGTAAACCGATATTGAAGGCCAGTTTATTGGAAAGATCAAAGTCATCATCTGCAAAAAGAGCTGCTTCACCGGATCTGTCCAATGTCATGGATTTGGCAACTACCCCGGAAATGGCCTGGCCAGGTTTAATTTCGCCAGGATTGATCATATATCCAGTGGTCTGTAAACCTGCACTGATGCGATGTTTGTCGTTCGGATAAATCGAAAGTGCATATTTCATGTTGCCGTATTGTACATCCGATTTCAGTGTGAAATCAGTCTGCGGTTGGAGCGGATCTTTCTGATCGACTGTCACGTTGTATTTTGAGTAAGAAAGAATGAGATTCGAAATGACCTTGTCTGAGACATTCACTTTCCAGTTCAGTGAACCAAGCGCATTGCCATAGTTATATAGTGTGTTGGAGTTGAAATTGAAAGCATCGGAACTCATATAGCCCATCAATTTCAAATGGTTTTTTGGGCCCAATTCAAAGTCAAGGGTTCCGTTGATATCATAAAACCTCGCAATGCTGTACATGAATGTAGGGTTCCTTGATTGATGCAGCATCCAGTCTGAATAAGTGGTTCTGCCACCAATCAAAAAAGTGCTTTTCTTCTTCTTTGTCAACGGCCCTTCGATAGTAAGGCGGCTGTCGACCAGTCCGATTCCTCCGTTAACGCTGAGATTTTTGTAGTCACCCTGTTTGAGTTGTACGTCCATAACTGAAGAAATGCGCTCACCGTACTGAGCTGGAATTCCTCCTTTGTAGAGTGTTACATCTTCAACGGCATCGGGATTGATCATCGAAAAGAATCCGAACATATGGGTGATATTGAAGACTGGTGCACCGTTCAACAATACAAGATTCTGATCCGTATTTCCGCCGCGCACGTTGAATCCGGACGACATTTCACCCGTACTCTGGACACCAGGCATCATGACCATGCTCTTGATCAGGTCGGCTTCACCCATGAGAACCGGTAATTCCTTCACCGAAATGGAACTCATCTTGATCATGCTCATTTGGGCTTTGGAGGCTTTTGAACTCTCACCAACCACAGTCAATTCAGCGATGGCAAAAGATTTTTCAAAAAGTTCGAAATCGGCTTTCCCATCCTGGATCAGATTGATGGAGAAATATTGATTTTCAAAACTCATAAATGAAACTTTCAGGTGAATATCCCCGGTAGGAAGATCAAGGGTATAACGCCCCTTTGCGTCAGTGGCAATTCCAACTTTTGTTTCTGGATTGTAAACAACGGCACCCTGCAGCGGTTCGCCAGTTTTTCCTTCCAGTACTCTTCCATGAATTTTTGCTCTTTTGAAGCGTCCCTGATTAAGCGGGTCACCTACAACGAGGCTCTTGGTTGCCTCAACTCCGGAACCAGGTTGTTTGTCAGCAGTTTTTGGAAATACAAAAACTGAATTATTCTGAAAAAATTTAAAATTAAGGTCTTTGCCGCCAAATGCCTGGTTGAGAACCTGGGCGAGCGGAGTGTTTTCGAATTTGCCAGTAACTTCTATCGATTTGATCCATTCTACCTTGTAAAAGAACCTGATCCCGTAATTTTTTTCAAGCGAAACGAAGAATTCCCTGAGTGGCAGCTTTGTATAATTGCCTGATATGCCTATCTCCTGTATTTCCTGTGATTTGGCAGAAAGAAAGGATGCGAAAATTACAACAAACAGAACGATAACTTTATACAGATTAAATATGGGACGATGATTCACTGTAAACGCTTTACAAGGAAGTAAATAATAGAAAAAGAAGGAAGTCATAGTCCGGTGAAAACACCGCATTAGAAACCCGGCAATAAATGTATTGATTTGATATTTAAATACAATGACAAAAACCGTTAATTCCTGATTTTTTTACGGGAATATCTATTTGTTGAAAAACTATCGCAATAACATGATTTTGGCTTGGAGAAAGAGGTTCATTTTCAAGGCCGGCTTTTAAAATTGGGAATGGTATTTAAGGATTAGAGATAATGTTGCCTGTTATTTAGAATGTTACTATTTAAAGGATATTGAGAGGTTTCGGCTTCCCTGGTACCAGGTGTTTATGAATATATATCTACTTTTATCAATACGATCGAATAACAGCCTTGCTGGAGAATCTTGAACCGTTTGCCTTTGGAGCAATTGATCAAAATCCGTTGTAATCCGAATATGGCATGCTGAAAGTGGATATCGGCAAACTGATGGAAAGGAATTCTTTCCGAAAGGATCAACTTCAATACGCAGAATGACCATGAACCACCAAAACCGGAAAATTGCAGGACTTGCTGCCTCCTTCGTTATCGTGCTAGCCATTCTTCTTTCACTGATTCTGAAAAGAAATTCTGGAATTGTACCTGAGAAAATTGCTGTTTTTGCCGGTGGTAAATCCTGTATTGAATGTCACCAGAAAGAGTATGGTTTGTGGAAGGGATCCGACCACAGCAACGCCATGGCTATTGCATCGGATTCCTCCGTGGTTGGTGATTTCAACAATGCGATATTCTCTGCCAACGGAAAAACTGCCAGATTTTACAAGCGTGAAGGAAAATACTTTGTGGAGACCGAAGGAGTTGGTGGCATCAGGAAGGAGATGATGATTTCCTACACTTTTGGTGTCCGACCCTTGCAACAATATCTGGTTCCTTTTGAAAATGGAAAATTCCAGTGTTTGCCTATTGCCTGGAATGCCCTGACCAAAAAATGGTTCAACATGGCCGGAATGATTTACAAGCCGGAAGACCTTGCACCCGACAACTGGCTTTACTGGACAAACCAGGCACAGAACTGGAACAGCATGTGTGCGGAATGTCATTCAACCAACCTGAAGAAAAACTACGATTTGAATAATAAAACCTACAACACCACCTGGAGCGATATCAGCATCAATTGCGAGGCATGCCATGGGCCGGGTTCACTGCATAATGAATGGGCCAAATTGCCTGAAAATCAAAGGCCACAGGACAATAATTCTGGACTTATTGTAAAAACCAGCAAAATCAGCTCGCACCAGTATGTCGAATCGTGTGCCATATGTCACGCACGTCGGGGTTCACTCGGGGATTATGATCACAGTCACGGCGAATTCCTGAATTATGCCAATCCCCAGTTGCCAGTAACTCCGATTTACTATGTTGACGGGCAGATCAAGGATGAGGATTATGAATATGGCTCGTTTACCCAGAGTAAAATGTACACGAAGGATGTCCGGTGCGGTGATTGTCATGATCCGCACAGCCTGAAAAGGAGATTTGAGGGGAACGCACTCTGTACCCGTTGTCACATTGCCGGCAATTACGATACCTACAAACATCATTTTCATAAATACAAAGAAGAAGCGGGTACCTCCTTTGTCAATAAACGCGGAGAAAGAGTTGGTCCGGGAGATGGCTCACTCTGCCGGGATTGCCATATGCCAGGCCGCTATTACATGGGGGTTGACAAAAGGTTCGACCACAGTCTCCGAATTCCGCGACCCGACTTATCAGTAAAACTGGGTACCCCGAATGCCTGCACCAACTGTCACGACGATAAAACAAATGATTGGGCTCTTCTGGCAGTAAATAAATGGTATGGGGATAGGAAGAAGCCGCATTGGGGCACTATTTTCGCAGATGCGAATGCCGGCAAAGCCGGAGTCGATTCAGGATTGATCAGGATGATCGGCAGCAACCTTTATCCCGAAATAATCAGGTCAACCGCCATTGGATACTTGTCGGCTTATCAGAACCCCGGTGCACAGAATGCGGTTAGAAGGGCATTGAACGATCCTTCTCCTTTGCTGCGGCATGCTGCGGTTGAGAATTATTCGGATGCCGATTCATCCGGGTTGTTCAGTGCGTTGATTCCATTAATCAGCGATCCCATAAAATCCGTACGTATTGAGGCTGCCAACAGGCTTGCTACCTGCAAGAGGCAGTTTTTCGACGAAATACAATACAAGGCATTCCAAATTGCACTCGGGGAATACAGGAAATCGCTTGAATATGTTGCTGATTTTCCTACCGGAAGATACAATCTTGGCAACTACTATTTCAAATTGAAAGACTTTGCACAGGCAGAGCTGAATTTCAGGGAGGCTATCGCGGCAGACAACCTTTTTTATCCGGCCAAAACCAACCTGGCCATGATCTATTACAATGAGGGTAAACTTGACCGTGCCACAGAACTATTCAGGGACCTGGTTAAGAACCATCCCGAGGTTTCAGACGGATACTACTATCTTGCCTTATTGTATGGCGAACAGAAAAAATATCCCGAGGCGATTGCCCTGCTTGAAACCGCTATGGTGAAAGGCGCCGGCAATCCCCGGATTTTATACAATCTTGGTTTGCTTTATCAGATGAGCGGTCAGAACGAAAAATGCCAAGCAACCCTGGAGAAGGGGCTCGGTCAGGATCCCGGTAATTTCGACCTGCTCTATGCCTTGTTCGCTTTTCACGTGAACCATCACAACAAATCCAAAGCAGCCATTTACATCGAACAATTAAAATCCAAATTTCCGAACGACCGGCAGGTAATGGAGATGTATAATAATTTTATGAGCGGCAGATAGAATGTATCTAAGCTGACAATGATATATTTCTGCGTAGGGTGATTAAAACAGCTTCCATCCCAGGTTTTTCATCATATGTCTGAAATTAATTTTTTTCCAGCTCTTTCAGACAATCCGCACAAAGGCAGTCGTCGAAATGGTACGAAATCTTATCCATTGTCTCCTCCGAAATCTCTGCTTCCATACAGGAACAATGAATAGTAAGTGTGCAGATATGTGTCTTGTGACATCGTGCACACTCCCTGGGCTCGTATTTTGAATACATTTGTGTTTGCATGGCCTGAGTGGATCAAAAGAAAATCTCGGTCCGGATGTTCTCGGGCAGGATTCCGTTTTTTTCCAGGTAACCGGTTACTTCATTTACCATTCCTGAATTCCCGCAGATATAATAAACGGAATCTTTCCTGATCCCTTTTTCTTCCAGGTATTGGGTTACCCTTCCGGAATAACCGATTCCCTCTTCCTGCGATGTGCAAACGGTATAGCGTTCAGCCGGATAATCCCCAGATTCATAGGCTTCATGGTTGAATTTTACGCCATGGATCAGGTTATATTTCAGATCGGGATTCGAAAGGATCATGCTTCTGAAAGGGGAGATGCCAGTGCCTGTAGCCACGAAAGTGAAATGGTTGTTTTCGCTGTTCCTGTTATCCCTCAAAATAAAAAAACCAAATGGACCCGAAATTTCGAGTTTTGTACCAGGTTTCAGAGATTTCAATTTGACGGATACATCTCCTTCCGTAACCTCCTTGATGAGAAGATCAATATAGGGCACATTCTCCGGACTGTAAATTGAATATTCACGCGCATTGTTTTCGCCAGGAATGTTTAAAACCAGGTACTGTCCTGCCCTGAACTCAAAATCATTTTTTTCGATTCTAAGGACATAGGTAGATTCGGTCAGATTTCTAATATCCAATAGCTTACAGTGTGAAATTTTCTTCATTCGGGTATAGTATGAATTTTTTTTGTGCCGCAACTTAACAGGTTGCGCAGCGATATGCATGTTTTGATTCATTTTCTGAAATTTTAAGCGTGAATATGTCTTTCTGCGTGGTAGGAGGAACGTACCAGCGGACTGCTTTCTACCATGCTGAATCCCTTTGCAAGCGCTGCCTCACGGTATTTGATAAATATTTCGGGTTGTACGTACTCCTCAATCTTCAGATGGTGTGGCGAAGGCTGCAGATATTGTCCGATCGTCAGCACCCTGCAACCTGCAGCGAGAAGATCATCCATGGTTTCCAAAACCTCTGCTTCAGTTTCACCCAAACCAACCATGATTCCCGATTTGGGTACAATGCCTGAAGAGGCTATGATTTCAATTACCTTCAGGCTTCTGTCATAACGGGCGATGTCCCTTACCTTTGGAGTTAGCCTCCTCACAGTTTCCATGTTGTGGGAAATTACCTCGGGAGCGGCATCCACAACTTTACCGATTAGTTCAGCCCTCGCATGGAAATCCGGTATCAGGGTTTCGATGGTCACGCCTGGATTCATTTTCCTGATGGTTTGGATGGTCAGCGCCCAAAAAGCAGCTCCTCCGTCTTCGAGGTCATCCCTCGTGACCGAGGTGATCACGCAGTGTTTGATCCCAAGTGCCCGGATTGTTTCTGTCAACCGTTGAGGCTCATCCATGTCAACAGGATCAGGAATCATGTTCTTAACGTCGCAAAACCGACAGTTTCGGGTGCATTTTTCACCCAAAATCATAAAACTCGCCGTGGACGCACCCCAGCATTCCGCCTTGTTCGGACAATTTCCGCTTACGCATATCGTATTCAATTTCTGGGCGGACGCAAGATTCTTCAGTGATATATACTCCTTTCCAGAGGGGAGGGGAGTTTTCATCCAGGAAGGAAGGCGTCGGGTGGCGATTGTCATGTGAAATCAGAATAATGTGATAAAAATGGCAGCTGCAAGCAATGCATCCGTAAGTAAAACGGTTGCAATATTTTCTCCGAGAGCCGGAATTAGTTTTTCGGTCTTGTTGTAGAATTTAAGGGTTGTAGAAGTTGCCTTGAAGATAATCGGCAATGGCAGCAACCCCAGGTAAAGCCAGAAGGATGAAACTCCTAAAATCGGAAGGAGGAAAATAATGGCAAATGTGGCAATGACACCTGCAGTATAGATGTAGGAAGCATTTCTGTATCCAAATTTGATGATCAGGTGCTTCCTTCCGCCTTTTCGGTCGGCTTCCGTATCCGGAAACTGGTTCAGGAAGAGAAGCAACGCGGTCAGAATTCCCGGAGGAATGGATACCATGACTACTTCTATGGGAAGTAATGTGCCAACCGGCTGACCGGGAGTTGCTGTCAGGGCAATAAATGTTCCCAAAACAACGAGTGTTCCGAGGGTCAATCCTGAAAAGAGTTCTCCAAGCATCAATTTTGTCAATAATGGCGTGTAAAAAACAATGGAGAAAGCGCCTGTCAGCATGATTGCAAACAGACTCCAGTGCGCCGTCATTCCATAATAAATACCAATAGAACCGGCAATAAGAAGGGTCAGTATGGCCGCTGCCAATACTTCGGCAGGTTTTGTCAGTCCGGAATTCATCATTCCGCTCCCGCCACTGAAAGGGGTTCTGTTCGTATTCTTGTCGATTCCTGTGATGTGATCCGAATATTCGTTGAACAGGTTGACGGAAGCATGTGACACCACTGTTCCGAAGATAATCAGCCCTATATCAAACCATCTGATGGCATGGTGTGCAGGCACATATTTATAAGCCAGGGCGATGCCGATAAGCACCAGAAGAACTGCTAGTACCAGAAAATTGGCCCTGATTTGATTGAGCCAGACGACTATTTTGCTTTGTTGTTTCATGATATTCAGATATTTGCGTAATTATTGATTAAAACCTGGTTGTTTATTTCATTTTTTTCGACAATGGAAAAGTCCAGTTGATTTGAATTGAAATAGTGCTCAGCCTTTTGTCTGTTTCGGGTAATAGCGAGCATATACCCACCCCCTCCGGATCCACATAGTTTTATATAGAAATCAGATGATTTTGTTCCATAATCCATGTGTTTTTTTAGCAATTTCGGAACCATCCTATCAAACCAGGAAAGTTGAAACGTTGAGTATTTTTTCATAGAGGATTCAAAAGATTCAAAATCCTCCGAAACAATGGCCTCAATGGTTTGATTGATCAGTGGCAGGTATTCAGACTCAATTTTTTTTCTGTATACCGGCTCCTGGCAATTTTCCATAAAATGGCTTACCAGTTCGCCTGTATTGCCTTTTTGATGCGTGTTGATCAAAAAAAGAGAATATTTTTCGAGGAATAGGGAAAGATCTGCGATTTCGAATTTGGACGTTGCATTCTCAAGCAGTACAGGCTTAGTATAGAAGGATGTCAATGGATCAATACCTGAACTTACTCCGTGAAAACAAGCTTCAATGAATGCCAGATTTTTTTTTGTTTTCAGAAATTCGTCTGTGGGCAGTGTCCCGGCATACCTTGCATAAACGGCAGCCGTTAAGGCACCGGAACTGCCCAGCCCTGAGCCATGTGGGATCGACGAGTCAAAATAAAGTCCACGTTTTAGGTCATCCCCAAATTTTTCCAGATCCAGAAAGCTGCAATTTTCCATCCCTGATTTCAGGTAACGGAGCAATTTTCCCAACTCAACCCTCGACACGGCTTCCGTTTTCAGGGATCTACCCATTGAAGCATCAGCGAATCTGAATCTTCCGGAAAAGCGGTAAAATGGGACGGTCAATGCCTTGGAATTCAGAAGGATTCCATATTCGCCAAAAAGAAGTATTTTACCCGGGAAATCAATCATAATTCAACTTTAGGGGTTAATAACCGGGGCCCGGTTCCGATTTTATCGTCAATCCAGGTTCCGTTCTCGCAGAATTGGCTGAGCGTCTTGCTGACAAAGGGCATTATCATTTCGCGCTGATCCTCAAAGTAAATCAGGTGGACATTCGGCCCTGCATCGATGGTAAAAAGCAGGTCGAGTCCTGTTGCCTCCCTGAATCGTCTGATTTCTTCGATAATCCGGAGGGTATTCGGTTTGAGCAACACAATACCAGGGGAGGAGGAGAGTAGCAGGGCATGCAACGAAAGGGCTTCATTTTCAGATATTTTGGAGAGTAACTGATAATCATCATTCCGAATGGCATCAGTAATCAATTCAAGATTTCCATTGGCTTGCACCCTTCTGCCTTCCCAGTAGGGATGGTCAGCCATGGCAGCATGTCCGGAGCTGCTGGATAGTGATTTTTCTTCTGAGCTAACAATCAGGATTGTATCCCGCAGATGGTTGATCCTGCTTTCACTGTTTACCGGAAAGGGTGAGGCATATTGGTCGGACGACGTGCGTATGGAGGCAATTTTCCCCCAGCTAACGATTCCGCCGTACACCGAACGGCAAGCACTGCCTGATCCTTGCCGTGCCAGGGTGGAGGCCCTTTTGAAAAAATCAGCTTCCGGTAGGTAAACATTCGTAACAATCTCTTCCATAGTTACAAGGCAGAGCGCCAGCGCAGCCATGGACGAAGCAGAGGAAGCAATCCCTGCCGAATGCGGAAAATTGTTTTCGCTTTCGATGACGAGCCTGAAATCTGTCAGAAAAGGCAGTTCAGCAATCAGGCTGTTTAACAGGCTGAGTATTTTTTCACTGAATTTCTCCTGTTTATTTCCATGAAAGAAGTACTCCATTTCAATTGCTCCACCGGATTTTAGCTTCCGACTAAATGTGAGAAAGGTCGTAGTGGTGGATTTTTCCAGGGTAATGCTGAGTGATCCGTTGACCGGCAATTGTCCTGCCCTTTTTCCCCAATACTTGACGAGGGCGATGTTTGAAGGGGCTTTCCAGCCTATTTTAATTGTTTGATCATTCATCTTTGTTGTCATTTGCTATTCTGCATTTGCAGGATACCCGAAGAGTTAAAGCTTCGGGATAGAGCCGTTTTAGTAGATTCCCTTTGCAAAACGATCTCATCGTATCGGAAAATTGTTGAAAGATTTTTCCCGGCAAAGTATTTTTTTACATATTGTTCCGAAGCACTGGACGCTGCCAGGATAAAATCACCTCCCCATGCACCAAGCGATTTTGCAGAACCGTTGAAATCATTGAATAGTAATGGTTTAATAGGCGTTTTGCAGATGATTTTGCTTATAATCTCTTCGTGCTCATTCATCAACAGTTGAAAATCCTGCAGATTGTCAGCCTTTTCGAGTTCTTTGGTAATGGATGATATCAGCGCTATCTCGGCGGATGAAACTGCTGAAAGATCGGTCTCATGGATGCTCTTCTTCGTATTTTGTTTTTGATTCAGGTACACGAAATAGAGATGTTTGTGAAAACCGGGATGAAAATTGGCTTCTCTCCACACAGGTTTATCTTCCGTCGTTTTGTAGATAATCGGAGAGGAGGATCTTGCGCAGGCAATATCGTAGCCCGATCCGTTGAAAATTATTTTGTTGAGGAGGAACGGATCGCATTCTGCCCAATAAGCAATGTTGGATATCAGGGAACTGCCGGATCCGATTCCCCAGTTTGGATCAAAATCCATTTCCGATATGATATGGTATTCCTGCCCGATTTGAAGGAATTCAGGATTCAATTCACGTGCTGCCATCAAAATTTGACGAAGTGTTTCGGAAATTAGCGGTAAATTGGAATCTGTTACCTTGAGATCCGGTAATTGCAAGGTTGCCGAGAACCAATGTTCGTTTTTATTAAATGATTCCCATTTTACAACAGGAATTCCTTTCTGGGTCATCACCTTCAGTTTTTGGCCGAATTTCAGTGGCAACGCCATTGAAAGCGCACCTTTCAGCACCAGGTATTCGCCTGATACCATCAGTTTGGCCCTTGATTCAAATGTACTTGTTTCAGGATTCTTCATGGCTCTTTTCTGATTTGAGCGATTAAATCCCCGACGGCTGCATAACTTATCGCATTTCTTTGAAAATGGCTCACGGCATATTCGCGTTCAGCCTGGCTTGCATTCAACTGGCTTAAAATATTTGTCAGGTGCATCCGCATGTGTCCCTCCTGTATGCCTGTCGTAATCAGAGAAGCTACTGCGGAAAAATTGCTGGCAAGGCCTGAAGCGGCGGCAATCATCATCAGTTGTCGGGCGTCGGGATCGTTCATCATGGCCATGGCTCTCTTCACCCCGGGATGAATGTGCGTGATTCCGCCAACGGTACCAATTGCCAGGGGAAGTTCGAGCTCGTAGCGGAAAATCTGATCCGAACTATCAATCCAGGTAAGACTCTTGTACCGGCCTTCCCTGGACGCATATGCATGTGCGGAGGATGAGGCTGCCCTCCAGTCGTTCCCTGTTGCCACCAACACGGCATCTATACCATTGAAGATTCCTTTGTTGTGGGTAACAGCCCTGGAAGCATCAAGGTTGGCAATGTCAGCGGCTTGTTTGAATTTGACCGCAAAAGCTTTGCCTGTCAAGTTCTTATTCCAACCTGCCAGATCTTCTACAGGACATTCCACGTGGCATTTTACCCTGCAATCAGGTGTATAATTGGAAAGGATGGAAAGGATGATTTCAACCTTCTGCTCTCCCGAATTCAATTCCGGAATATTTCGCAGTACAGAGGCAAAAGTCTCCAGGCAGCTGTTAATGAAATTGGCTCCCATCGCCTCTGCGGTTTCGAAGGAAACATCAATTTGATAATAGTCAGTTAGTTCTAAAGTTTTGTTAAGGAGATGTATTTCTGTGATACCGCCCCCTCGTTTTCTCATTTTTGCTGTCAGATCGGTTACTGAAAGAATTAGTTTTTCCCTGATTGCCGGAAATAAAGCCGAGATGGTCTCCGGTTTGCCATTCCAGGTAAAGTGAACCTGTCCCTTTTTGATTGTCGATAAGACAACTGCCCTGAATCCTCCCCTGGAGGCCCAGAATTTTGCTGCCTTGGAGGCCGCAGCTACTACTGAACTTTCCTCCGTCACAAATGGAACCGAAATAATCACTCCATTGAGCACCAAATTTGTTACCACACCCATCGGAACTGGAAAGTTGCCGAGATAATTTTCTGTCATATCTGATAATACCTGTTGATCTTCCAATCCGGCAGCATCAAATTCGCCAAAGCCAATGCCATCATCTTCATTCAATTTTGAATGTTCCACGAGGTATTTGATCCTTTGGGCCCTGTTAAGTTTTGAAAATCCGGATACAATCGTCATGATTCTGAACCTTAATCGTTTTAATGTTTTGCTTTCAATGTCAGGTAACTACAGGCCATTTTGTAACCTTCTATCTGGTCGCTAATAAACTGCTGCAATTCTGCATATTCCCCGCGACTATTTTGAAGGAAAAGGGATGCCTGGGCATAAATTGCCGGTAAGATTGATTTCTCAGTCAGGTAATAGCCGTCCAGGAAATTTTGGATGCCACCTGAAATAATCAATTGGTTACAGGCAAACTGTTCCCCATTCTGTACCATACCGTTGATCAGTTCAACCATTTCCAGGGCACTAACACCTACATTCACAAATGGTTGGAATTTCGATTTTTGTCTTTCAGGTTGGCGACTGTTTTCTACCTTCGAAAAATTTGTTCCTCCGAAAGCTCCAAACTCAATCGCGGCAAGCGGCAGCTGCATTAGCCTGCGGATACTCTGTGGACCGAATCCCTGGCCAACCTCCTTGACTATTATCTGAAAATCAACATATTCCAAAAGTTTCTCGATTGTTTCGACGGGTGGATAGTGAATGATATTGCCCTCCGGCTGAAAAAATTCCTGCAGCGGGTTGACATGGATGATCAAACCATCTGCTTGCAATCTGTCAACCAGGCGGCGTAAGCTATCCGTCTCCTTTTTTTCGACAATCTCCTCTACCTGTGCAATTCCCAGATTGGCAAAAAGTGGCTGATTGTCTCCGATTATTGGTCGCAAATTAAAATCGTTGAAACAGGTATCATCCTCGAGTAGTCTGCGGCAGGAACCAAGGCCCATGCCCATTCCAAATTCATTGCAGGCCTGTGCAAGGTTTCTGTTGATGGTTCCCGACAGGGCATGGCCGCCTGTCATACTGGAGACCCAGATAGGTACCTTCAGTACTTTGCCTGCAAATTGGATTTCCTTGGGATTCTCTTGTGGGAAACCGGAAATCATGGGTTCATAATAAAATCGGTTGTCCAGTTCCCTGACGGAAGTCCGCGACTGAATGGACAGATTGATGTGGTCAGATTTCCGGTCTGAAGATGCCATTAACTCTTGATTGAGGCTTTTATCTGCTTTTTTTACGATTTCCATGACCGATGGGATTATGGCTGGATAATATTTCTGGAGATGACCATTTTCAATATTTCGGAAGTGCCTTCTCCAATCTGGAGCAACCGCTGGTCGCGATAGAACCGCTCAATATGGTTTTCACGCAGGAAGCCGTATGCACCATGAATCTGAAGGGACTCATCAGATACCTCCTTGGCAATTTCAGAACAATATAGTTTTGAGATGGCTGCCTGTTTGGCAAAGGGTAATCCGGCGTCCCTGAGACGGCAAGCATGGTAAAGCGTGTTCCTGGCCAGCTCAATTTTTGTGGCCATTTCAGCCAGTTTAAACGAGATTGCCTGAAATTCAAACAGGTGTTTTCCGAATTGTTTGCGTTTTTGCGCGTAATCCAGGGCCATTTCGAAGGCTCCCTGGGCGAGTCCGAGTCCCATGGCGGCAATGGAAAGTCTTCCGGAATCGAGGGTGGATAGCATGATTTTCATGCCTTCTCCGCGCTTGCCCAGAAGGCTTGCAGCCGGAACTTCGCAATTTTCAAAATTTAGTTTTCCATTGTCAACGGCCCTCCACATCAGTTTCCCTTTGATTGGTGTTGCAGAATAACCAGGTGTATCCCTTTCGACCAGGATGACAGACAGCTCCTTCTCCCCATTTTTTACATCCGTGATGGATTGAAGCGTTATACCTGAGGCAATGGCAGAGGCGCTGTTGGTGATAAATATTTTTGAACCGTTGATGATCCATTTTTCGCCTTCCTGTTTTGCTGCTGTCTCAACGCCTTTGGCATCTGATCCTGCGTTGGCTTCCGTGAGGCCAAAAGCCCACAATTTTTCCCCGGTGCACAATCCAGGCAGGTATTTTAACCGCTGATCCTCAGTGCCGAAGGTATAAATAGGGGCAATTCCCAGCGAGTTGTGGGCTGCGACTGTTGCCGCAGGGGAACTGTCGACCCTCGCAATTTCTTCTATGGCAATAATATAGGAAAGGTAATCGAGGCCCTGACCACCGTACTCCCGTGGTAGTGTGATCCCGAAAAGTCCGGCATCGCCCATCTGTTTTGCCAGAAGTACAGGAAATTCCTCCTTTTCATCTTGCTCGATAGCGATGGGTTTGATCACTTGTTCGGCAAAAACCCTGATCATCTTCCTGTATTCTATTGTAGCCTTGTCTAATAATTCGTTCATTTTAATCCTCCAATAATATCAGGGGCATCCGGTCGGTGACCTGAGCTCCTACTTTGACTTTAATTTTTTTAACCCTGGCATCCCTGTGCGCAAGAATGTGGTTTTCTGTTTTCATGGCCTCTATGACGAGCAACGGATCTCCTTTCTTAATCAGCTGGTTCTCTGAGATGTATATATCCAGAATCTTCCCATGCAAGGGGGAGACGATCTCGGCTGATTGATTGGATGTTTCTTGTACCGGTGGTAATCCGGTTTCCGGATAATACCTCAGCGACCCCGGAAAGTTGATAGAGTGCCGAATATTCTCACAACTTGCGATTATTTCCCTGTCTGGTCCCTGATGGTGTTGAATTACCTTGGATTCACCGTTGATAGTGATTTGGATGCCATCATTGCCGACTTTCTCAGTGTGATAGCTGGTTGTACATCCATTCAGGCTGAAATTCGGAATTGACCTGTCTTGATATGCAAGGTAAATCCTGTGAATAGTATTGTCAACGGATAAGGATATGGCTTGTGCCGACAAACGACAGTAGCCCTGATAATTCCATGGATCGTTCAATACTGTTTCATTTTTCTCCCTGTATGATTTTTCAATTCCAAAAGCCAGGAGAAAGGGCAGGAGGGAAGCATCCGCCTGACCTTTTGCATAAGAAGTCAGTTGATCGTGGTGAGTCCGGCAAAATTCGACTGAAATTGCATTTTGCCTGTATAACTCATGTTCAAGAATCGTTTCAAGGTATTTGACGTTGGTTTCCGGTCCAATTATATTCAAATTCCGTATACTAGTCTGGAGCAGATTGACGGCATTTTCACGGTTTTTCCCAGTGCTTATCAGTTTCAGCAGGAGAGGGTCGAAATTATTGCACGCAAGATGCTTGTTCTCCAAATCTGCTTCAATCCTTACATCCTGATTTACAGGAAGATTTATTGATAATATTTGCCCTGACGAAGGACGAAAATCCCGTTCTGGATTTTCCGCATAGATCCTTATTTCAACGGCATGACCAACGACAACCACCTCTTCCTGTACATACGAAAGTGTTAAGCCTGAGGCTATTTTCAACTGTTCAGTTATGATGTCAATTCCGGTGACTTGCTCAGTGACAGCATGTTCCACCTGAATTCTCGGATTCATTTCCATGAAATAATGGTTTCCTGCCTGATCCACTAAAAATTCAACGGTTCCTGCTCCCGAATACTTGACGGCCTTTGCGATTACCAAGGCATCCGACAAAATTTTTTCCCGCAAATCCGGCGAAAGGAATAGGGCAGGAGCCTCCTCTATTAATTTTTGATGGTTGCGCTGGATGGAACATTCCCGTTCGTACAAATGGATCACATTCCCGAACTTGTCGCCGAGAATCTGGACTTCAACATGACGGGCATTCCGAATGTATTTTTCTACAAAGATTTCGCCATTCCCGAAATATTCCCGGGCCATGCGGGCGGATCGATTTAACTGAAAGCTCAACTCTTCCTTGTTCCCGACAATTTTCATTCCTTTTCCGCCGCCGCCATAGGACGCCTTTACCATTAACGGAAAATCAAACTCGAAGTTGGAGGTTTCAGTCTGATGATTGATGGTAAAGCCTGAAATAATCGGAATTCCTAGTGATGCAGCTAATTTTTTGGCATCGGGCTTGTTACCCATCAACCTGAGTACTTCAGGTTCCGGACCAACGAAAATGATTTTATTTTCACTGCATGCAGCGGCAAAGTCGGGATTCTCAGACAAGAACCCGTACCCCGGATGAATGGCATCAGAACCCGTAGAAACAGCAATATCAATGATCCTGCCGATATTCAGGAAAGTGGCAGCAAGATCTCCGTCACCCAGCGAAATTTTCTCATTGGCCAGGCTTACGTATCCCGATTCTTTTTCTGATTCCGAAAATATGGCGACAGTCTTTATCCCCAACAGCTTTGCCGAACTGATAATCCGCAACGCTATTTCACCCCTGTTTGCCACCAATAATTTATCCGGAAATGCCATTTTATGATTGACTAACTATGTTTTGTTGATATAAACCAAAATTTTGAATTACCATTTGGGTGTTCTTTTTTCCAGGAATGCAGCAAACCCCTCCTGCGCTTCCGCTGAAACCCTGATCTTTGCCAGCATGCCCGGTATTTGCGCCATTATTTCCGGCGAACCCTGCATTGCAATTTTGTTGATCAGTTGTTTCGAAGCGATCAATGCCTGTCTGCCGTTTGCCAGAATCTGCTTCAACAGTCCGGCAACATGGGAATCCATTACTTCCTTTGTTGGAAAAGTTTGATTGATTAATCCATATCTTACCGCTTCATCACTGTTGAAGATTCTTGCGGTGAAAATCAGTTCCTTCAGCTCTGACGCTCTTATTTTGTTCAGCAAATAGGGGGTTATGGAGGCTGCAGCCATTCCGATCTTCATTTCACTCAATGAAAACCGGGCATCTGTGGTGCTGAAGGCCAGATCGCATGCAGCAGCCAGACCGTTTCCTCCGCCGTAGACATTGCCATGAATGGCGGCTACCACGATTTTACTACTTTCAAAAACAGATTTGAACATGGACGACAATTCTTCGCTTTCCTTCAGATTCTCATCCCGATCCAGGTTAATTGCATCTTTCATCCATTGCAGGTCCGCACCTGCGCAGAATGATTTTCCCCTGCCCATGACAACAACAGCCTGTATTTCCAATTTATCCTCCGCCCACAAAAAAAATCCGCTGATTTCGCGTATCATTTCGGCGTTAAGGGCATTGTGAACTTCTGGCCTCGAAAGCCATAATGTGGCCACCGATCCATCCAGCTCAACTTCAATATTTTGATAATTAATTTCCATTCATTTCAATCTAATTCCAACTAATTTTTCATTTTTCATTTACATTCTGTACACCCCATTTTTTGGAGAAGCGGTTTTCTTGTTGGAAGCTATTGATATTGCCAGTCCGACTACGGTCCTGGTATCTGCCGGATCAATGATTCCGTCATCCCATAGTCTAGATGTGCTGTAATAGGCAGAACTCTCGCTTTCAAACCTGTTGATCAAATCCTGCTGATTGTTTCCATTGACAGAGTCAAGCACATCCTGAGCCTGCTGTCCTCCCATTACCCCGATCTTGGCACAGGGCCACATGAAAAGAAAATCCGGATCGTAAGCCCTGCCTGACATTGCATAATTGCCGGCTCCAAATGATCCTCCGATGATAACAGTAATCCTGGGTACAACGGATGTGGCTACGGCATGAATCAATTTTGCCCCGTTTCGCGCAATGCCTTCGTGCTCATATTTCTTGCCCACTATAAATCCGGATATATTTTGAAGGAAGAGGAGCGGTATTTTGCGAAAGTTGCAAAGTTCAATAAAATGTGCGGCTTTCAGGGATGCCTCGGAGGTGAGAAATCCGTTGTTTGCAACAATACCGACCGGAAATCCCAGTATCCGCGCATAACCTGTTACAATGGTCTGGCCATAGCTCTGCTTGAATTCTTCGAACTTGCTTCCATCGACAATCCTTGCAATAATTTCAATAATGTCTACTGGTTTTCGCAGGTCTACCGGCGCCAATCCGTAAATGTCCCCGGTGTCGTAAGCAGGCTCCTCAATGGGTGCCATCTCCAGCGTTTGAGATTCATTGGATGGAATGAATTCAAGGATGTTCCTGCAAATCTGCATTGCATGCGGTTCATTTTCTGCCAGATGATCGGCGACACCCGATATTCCTGTATGTACAACAGCGCCTCCAAGTTCCTCTGCTGTTACTTCTTCACCCGTTGCCGCTTTTACGAGTGGCGGACCTCCGATAAATACAGTACCCTGATTCCTGACAATGATGGTTTCATCGCTCATGGCCGGAACATAGGCGCCACCGGCGGTGCACGATCCCATGATAATGGATATCTGCGGTATTCCTGCAGCCGACATTTGAGCCTGATTGTAAAATATGCGGCCGAAACCGTCACGATCGGGAAAAATCCTTACCTGTTCGGGAAGAAATATTCCTCCAGAGTCGACCAGGTAAATGCATGGCAAATGGCATCGTAAGGCGACCTCCTGAGCCCGAAGGTGTTTCTTCAGGGTTTCGCTGATATAGGTTCCGCCTTTTACAGTGGCATCATTGGCTATAACCATGCAAAGTTTGCCATGGATCTTACCTATGCCCGTAACTAAGCCTGCCGAAGGAAAGTTGTTGTCGTACTGACCGAATGCCGCAAGGGTTGAAAGTTCAAGGAAAGGGGTCTTTTCATCGATCAGCAGGTCAATCCTGCTGCGTGCATCCAGCTTTCCGCGCGTCCTGTGTCTTATTACAGATGGATCATCATCTCTCCTCAGAACTTTGTCGATTTCAGCATGGAAAATGTCCATCAACTCCTTGTATACCTCGACCTTCTCCTTAAACTTTGCTTCTGTGTGATCTATATTTGATTTTAGTCTTTTCAAAACCAGCTTTTATCCTTTCGTTTGATCCGCAAATCGTCAGATAATTGTACGGATTCAATATATTATTGATGGTTCTTATTTATTTATAATCTGAATATCAGAATTATATCCACCAATATTTATTTAGACTTAATAATGATAAAGATAATGTTTTGTTTCGAAAACAAACCTGCTAATGCTGCATATTTTTTTTGGTTCAAATATTTTGAGTAGGAATCATAAAAAAAGGTCAAACATTTGTGTTTAACCTTTTGTAGTTCAGTATTATGAGAAGTTGTAATATTTCTGGATAGTTTTCCTCTCAGCAACCCCCTCCTGCAGCTGATGCCTTTTTCCCCAAATTGATGCTTTCCGGTTTTGGTTTGTCCGTAAGGGGTTTCGAAACCGTTGAAACGCCTAGGTTAGCATGAAGCACAGACGTATCCAACACGGATGATTCCGTTGATTGAAGATTTGTTTCTGCCAATTTATTGTCAGAGGTGAAACCACCTTTCAGGCGCAAAATATTTTTATACCCAAGTTGCTGCAACAGTAGCCAGGGCGAAATGGCCTGCAATTCATCACTTCCGTATATTACTGCGACTTTACCCTCTGATTTCAGTTGCCTGAATAGTTGGATGGATTCCTTGTCAAGGATTTGCCGGCCCGGGATATTGATGGCATTGTCGATATGTCCGCGGGCGAACAATTCTGCCGACCGGATATCAATGGCTTGTTTTCCTTCCATTTCTTTTACCGATATCGTCAGTGTTCTATCATTCATCAGTTTCAGTGACTGACCGGCATTGAGCTTATAATCCGGCGGATTTGGCTTGAAAATATAGGCAAGTATAATTATTAAGAGTGCCAATGCCGACAATCCAATCCACGTTGAGTTATTTTTCAGGAAACGGTTCATGTCTCGATATTTTTGAATTGATACAATAATTTCAAAAAGTGAGGTTCAGCAGCCTCCGCCTGATTTGGCAGCAGGTGCTTTCCGGGATACCTCAATTTTTTCACCGGTACTGGCGGTAGGGCGAGCTTCAGGTGTGTTTCCGGCTCCTGTGAAATACATGCGGGCGGCATTCCTGAAACTGACCAGGTCGAGATCAGTGGAGGAAGCTGTTGGTTTGACAACCTGTGTCTGAATGATGGTGTTGTACCATTCGTTGAGTCCGCCTTTCATGATATAAATCCTTGTGAGGGAATAGCGTGTGCACATCAGCCATCCCTGTTCGGAAATCAGGTCTGCATTGGCATACAGGACTTTATCCTTGCCGGGTTGAGTAAAGAGATCGACAATTGATTTGCTCAGCAACGAATCCGGTTGAATATTGATCGCACCCGGTAGTGCAAATGTTTTGAACTGATCCGCCGGACGGAGATCAATAAGTAAAAGGGTTGGATCATTTTCGATAATCCGATGGGTTATCTGATCCACTGAGAGATAGCGTGATTTTTCCACGATTGAACCAAGCAGAATTTTGGGATCCGCTTCCTTCCGCTCATTTTTGCCGGGCAGAATAACGAGTCCCAGGGCCAGGATCACCAAAATGACAGACAGGATGGTGTATTTTTTTTCCATAATCAGAAAGCTTAATAATCAATTTTTTTGACCTTGCCCTGTACCCATCCGGCTCCATAAAACATGCCGATGGCCATAAGAACAAGCAGGAAGGTGAACAGTTCAGGTGAAATTCCGAATACAGAATTAATCATTTTAGGTCCCAGGGAACCACTGTAATACATATTTTCAAACAATGGGAATGCCTCGGAGAAGAGGAAAACTCCAATAAACATGCCTCCAAAGAATACCAGGCCGTCTATCCTGCCTACGGCTGCTGCACATACGCTCGTGCCCGGACAGAAACCGCCCATCGCAAAGCCGATTCCCATGATGATGCCGCCTACGATGGCAGATGTTATGAATGTTGGCTGAATATACAACAGGGAATAATCCACCAACCCCATGTAGCTAAGGTAAAGCAGGCCGAGGGAGGCTACGATGGCTGCTGTGAAGAACACTTTGACCACCACAAAATCATAGCCAAAAAAGGTGCCGATGATCTTTCGTGAGGAGGAAAATCCCGATGATTCAAGCGCAAAACCAAATCCCATGCCGAGAAATACGGCAAAAACGTTGTCCCAAGCTGAGGAAACTAATCCTGAAGATATAATTGGACCGATCATAATTTGATAGTTTTAAAGGTTCAAATCCAGTTTTTGCGGAATATCCAGGCAGCGACGAAGGCAGTACCAAATATGGCAATCATGGTAATGTATCCTCCGAGTGAGAGCACTGCCATACCACTCAAAGCCGCACCACTTGTGCAACCTTTCGCCAGTTGCGAGCCAAAGCCAAAAATCAGTCCGCCGAGCAGTGCGAAGATGAGTCGCCTGCGTGAGGTGATTTTGGGTGAATGTTCCACCTTCAATTTCAGCCTGTTAAAGATAATTCCGGAAAGGAAGGCACCAGCCAGGGCGCCAAGCACTTCATAAACCAGCCAGTTGTTCATTGGTTTCTTGTCGCCGCCTGCGAATTGGCTGTAATAGGCTGATTGTTCGACATGTGTGGGTGCAATGGCATTAACTGTTGCCGCTACACTGTTTTTTACCGCACCGCTGGCACCCAGTCCTCTTCCCGAAATGTAAAAAGAAAGCAAAAGGACTGTTCCCAGTATCACCCCTCCCAGGTATGGGTTGAGGTAGAAGGATCCGTCATATTTATTCTTCTTCATGTTTATATTTTTTCAGTTTCTAAATTTCAATAATAAGCAGCATTTCAAGGATAAAGGCTAAAGGATAAAGGCAAAAGTAAAGAACGCTTCAATCATAAATTCCTCAAACATGCCCTTCGGCTTCGCGCCGGGACCGACTCTCCGTTTCCCCGTTTCCCCGTTACACTCCTCACTCCATGCTCCATGCTCCATGCTCCATGCTCCATGCTCTTCTCAATACAAATACCTCGTAATCTGCCCGGCCTCCACAATCAGGAATCTGAAAATGAGTCCGCCAAGTAGTATCAGTACCGCCGGCACGACAATGGGAATCTTGTATCCCCTGAGTTCCATGGTTTCAAGGAGAGCTGGGAAAATCAGTCCGAGGACCACCACAAAGGCGAAAAATGGAGCGGTAAAGCTGCCACCCAGAAAGAGGTTTACAGCGTCGATCTGTGCCTCAGATCCGGCCTTATAGCCCATAAACAGGTGGGTGATAAAGAACAACTCAATGACAATGAGCAATATGTCAATTTTGCCCATGATCTTCCGCTCCTTGTGGTCCTTGCTGATCAGCAGGATCACTGCAGCCCCTGTCGACATCCCTGATACCAGGAAAAGGGGACCCAGGATGGAGGTGTTCCACAACGGTCTTGCATTGAAGGCAGAGAGCAATATTCCTGTGTAAATTCCGAGGATCACTGCATAAATGACCATTGGCCACGCGATAAGGATCCTGTTTTTAATTACCCAGGCTTCAAAAGTCTTCAGGATTTTAAATTTCCAGTCCCATTTCGGGAACAATTCGGTCATGTAACTTGCCGACCAGACCAGTGAAATCGGTGTCATGATCATCAAAACCCAGGCACCCCATCCCATTGGACTCTCGAGCCTGATGGTGGTGTATAGCTGCCAGAACCAGAGTTTGTGCTTCAAATCCATGAAGAGCAGGAATAGTCCAAGGATCAATGCAATGGGAGCCAGCATCGGCGCTTTCTTTACTGTTGCCGCCATTTTATCCTCCTTGCCCATGATGGTAAATATTCCGGCAAAGAAGAGAATGCCGGCTGCCAGACCACCCAGGAAAAGGTAGCTGGGAATCTGCCAGTGCCAGATGTTGAGGGTGGGGTCGATGTTCGGGATATTCCGCCCGCTGACGAATAATTCTTCCTTCATAATATATGGTGATTTTTCGCGGGTTTATAAAAGGTAAAATATTTGGGGTTTGGTCCCAGCTTCCGGTGCCAGCGACTTGAATTTTCTGTTTTTCAGCACATTGACAAGCCTGGAATTGGGATCTTCAAGGTCGCCGAAATACATGCAGCGGGTTGGGCAGACACTCACGCAAGCAGGGTCGGAACCCTGGCGCACCCTGTGGATGCAAAAAGTGCACTTGTCCACATATCCGTCGGGATGCGAGTATCTTGCCTCGTAAGGGCAAGATTCAATGCAGGCGCCACAGCCGATGCATTTGTTGTGCTCAACAAGTACAATTCCGCCATCCTCGAAATGGCTTGCACCCGTTGGGCAGCATCGCACGCAGGGAGAATTGGCGCAATGGTTGCAACGCTCCGACCGCAATTCAATGCTGACATTTGGATAGGTTCCATCTACAACTTCCTTCACCCAGTCCCTGCAAAAGCCCAGTGGCACGTCATTTTCGGTTTGGCAGGCTACCACGCAGTCGCTGCAGCCTACGCATTTCCGGGTATCAATCGCCATCGCGTATCTCATATTTTTGCCTCCTTCTTCGGTTCAGTTTTAACAAACGTGACAAAATTTCCGCGCATTCCGGTTCCACCCATGATCGGATCAGTCGCCACCCGCGAAATCAGTTCGGTATCGTTGATCCCTCTGCCGAAGGCATAAGTCAGTGGTTTGTGATGGTGCCCGAATCCATGGACAATGTAAATGGAATCCCAACGGATGCGTTCCGTAATCCTGACCTTGACGGAGAAATTGGAGATGACTCCTGCCTGGTTCTTCAGCCAGACGTGCTGGTCTTTCCTCAATCCCCACAATTCGGCAACCTGCGGATTCACCCACACGGAGTTTTCTGGCATCAGGGCCACCAGGTTCCGGTTGTTGGCGGTGCGGCTGAAAGTATGCATCGGCGCACGGCCGTATATCAGCCTGTAATAGCCATCTTCGGGTTGCGGATGCGGCGTGTAGAGGGGCATGGCATCAAATCCTCCTGCTTGCAGTTCAGAGGATTTCAGCTGGATTTTCCCGGAAGCTGTCTTGAATTGATGAGCAGCTCCCGTTTCGATGTAAACAGGTGTCTTGCGCGGATATTTTTTCAACCCGATCCGCTCCATCTCTTCGAGCGAGGAACCAACCTGCTTCAATTGCCATTCAAGCACCTCCTTAAAGTCCTTGTAGTTATAATATGCTCCTAGTCCAAGCCGCTCGCCGATCTGCTTGGAAATCCACCAGGCAGGTTTCGACTGGTATTTGGGTTCCACTGCCGGCATGCGCAATGCAATGGTTGGCTCGCGGTGGGCAGTAGCACGCAGGTCGTCATATCGCTCAAGGTAGGTGCATTCGGGCAGCACTACATCGGCATATCCGGTAATTTCCATTGGCATGGTATCTACAACTACCAGCAAGTCAAGTGATTGCATGGCTTGCATCAGTTGATCCTTCAGCGGGATCGAAACCACCAGGTTGGTACCTGCGACGAACCACCCTTTGATGACATGTTCCATACCAGGTTTGGGAATGGAGGCTTCTATGATTGTGTTGGTAACGGCTTCTTTGGCAAAAGGATATCTTCCGTTGAGTGTATCCTGCCACGACCATGCCGGTTTCGGATAATCGGGACGCGGGAAGTCGGGAATTTTGATCCCTTCCTTGAAGAAAATTCCTCCCCTGTTACCCCAGGCTCCCAAAAGGCCGTTCAGGATGGCCATGGCACGGGAGCGCTGTACATCGTCGCCATACCAGGTAGTATGCCTACCGGGATGGATGATGACGGAGGGTGCCGCATTGCCCATCTCCCTTGCAGTTTGGCGGATGAGTTCAGGTTTGATGGTGGTGATGCCGTATGCCCATTCAGGGGTAAAATCTTTGACATGTTCCTTCAGCTCATTGAAACCTTCGGCATACTGAGTTACATATTCCTTGTTGTAGAGGTCGTCATAAATCAGGACATGAATCCAGGCAAGGAGGAGCGCCAGATCGGTGGAGGGCTTGATGGGCAGCCAGTATTTGGATTTGCTCGCAGCAGTGGAAAGTCTTGGATCAACTGTAATGATCACAGCGCCCTTGTCGATGGCTTCAGACATTTCCTGTACCTGACCGTTGTGCATGTTCTCGCCGATGTGGGAACCAATCAGGACCAGGCATCTGGTATCGCGGATATCCGTTACTTCCGGACTGCTTACTGATTCGCCAAAGGTAAGTTCAAATCCTGTGTCACGTGGTCCCCTGCACTGTGCAAAAGAGGGCGCGGCAACATTGTTGGAGCCGAAAGCATTGAGTAAATGGGTAAAATACTTGCCTGGAGTACCATGGTTGAAGAGTGCCATGCTCTCCGGACCATGCTTGGCGGCAATTTCCTTCATCTTTTGGGCTACAAAGTCAAGCGCCTCATCCCAACTGGCTTCCCGGTAGGTTTGCACCCCATTTTTTGTGACCCGGATCAAAGGTGTTTTCAGCCTGTCGGGATCTGAATACATGCCTACACCGCCAGTTCCCCGCGGACAAAGTCGTCCGTTGCATTGCGGGTCGTCGGCATTGCCAGTGATCTTCTGGATATTGCCTTCCGGCGAAACATAGGTCCAGCCGGCACATTTCCAGAAACAGACTTCACAATAGGTAGGGACCTTGCGCCATCCGGATGCTCCTTTGTAATCCGACAAAAGTGTTTTATTACTGGAAGCGCCGACCACCCAGTTTGCAGCACCGGCAGTAACTGCCGTCGCTCCCAGACCAAGTACGCCAATTTTGATGAATTTTCTCCGTGTATGCATTCTGTTGATAATTAGAATTTTCCAGGATATTTCTGATCGTAGCCGTGAGAATAAGTCTCAATCCCTATAAAAGTATATGATTATTAGCTGATTGACAAATGGACCGAAAAATTCAAATATTTGTAACTTACAGAAATTCAGTTAAATAAATAATTTTTATTTAGACCTTTTAAATTCAGGAAATATTAAGTTATTGATATATAATTATATAATCATTAAATCATAATAATGTAGATATTTAGAATTGCACAGTTAAGTCATTGAATATCAATAGTATAAAATTTGAATTAAAATATCATTAAAAATCATGATGTCAGACATAAAAAAACATGACACAAAGCAGTTTGTGAAAAACCGGTAAGAACAGCACAAAAATAAAATGTCGTAGCTTTGAATACCTGAAAGAATTAATTCATGGACAAACAAACACTGCTTTCCCGTAACTCATTTCTAAAACTGATAACCGGCCTGGGAACCGGACTTTTCCTTTGGACATGGTACCGTTTGGGTGAAAGCCAGGAATTGCAGGAGAGTCAGGTGGAATTCAGGCATAGCGTAGATATTCCATTGGGGGTTAATCATTTTGGAAAGTATTATTTGTATCGAAAGGGAGATACTGTGCTTGCCTTTTCGACCACTTGTACCCATGCCGGATGCAGAATAGGCAAAGCCGGAAACGATATACTCCGGTGTGGATGCCACGGGTCCAGGTTTGAAGCCGCTACAGGCAAACCGATGCAGGGGCCGGCCCTCCATCCTTTGCAGCAATTGGATTGCCGTTTTGATTCAAACAATAATCAATGGGTAGTGAAATTGCAGGTCCTGAAGGGTAAAAACAGATATGATGGGAAGGAACATGAAGGAGTTAAGTTTTAAAAAATTCGTACAACTTGATACCGCAGGATGGATCGCGGCAGCCTCACTCATTCTTTGCGGGCTAAGCGGAGCGCTGCTTGCCATCCCATTTGACTTTTTCAGGGCTTATCCATCCATTTTTGAGTTGCTACTTTTCAATCCGGTCGGTAGTTTAGTCCGCAATTTCCACTACTGGAGCGCCCAATTGTTCTTCCTGTTCGCCATTCTCCACATCTACGACCATTTTAGCAAATCAACTGAGTCCAATATCCGGAATTACAGAACCTGGCTGATTCTTTGTATGGCTTTGTTGTTTCTTGGCTATGAAATGATTTCAGGTTTTATCCTGAAGGGCGATGCCGCCGGACTTCAGGCCGCCAGGATACTGTCTTCGCTGCTGGAATCCGTGCCGGTATTCGGTAAGATGTTACGTTCCGCGTTTACAGGTAGCGAGGATCACAGGCAGATAGTTTATGTTCAGCACATCGCCACAGGAACGATCATCCTGATCATTGCCGTTTACGAGCATGTGAGAACCTTTCGGCTACGAATGAAAACCTTAGTGGTTGTATTTGCCGGATTGTTTCTGATCAGCCTGATTTTCAGGGCGCCATTCGGTCTTTCGGACAGCAACGAGCTCAAAGGACCCTGGTTTTTCCTTGGTATCCAGGAGATGCTGCATTGGACTAGCTATCCTTTCCTGGTTATTTTTCTTATCCTGGTTTTGTTTTTATTGTTGATTTTCCTGCCGCGATTCGGCAAAAAAGGAAGATCAATGATTAAATGGACTTTTTTATTGGTTGGCATCCTTTACCTTTTTGTGACCCTTCTGGTATTCCTTTTCCGGGGTGAAAACTGGGATTGGCGGTATGGATCCGGAAACAGATTTTCAGGGGAACCGGCGGTTGTCTTCGATCCCATCCATTTGTTTGAACGAAAGGTGCCGGTATCCATGCCTGAAAACACGAAAACGGAGGGCTGCCTGGTTTGCCATGGTGCAATGAAAGGATTGTCCGATTCACACAATCCTGCATCAACGGGTTGTTATGCCTGCCATCATGGAGATCCTTTTTCATCCGATAAACGGATGGCGCACAGGAATATGATACTGATACCGGGCAACTTTTCGAATGTTCGCCAAACCTGCGGAACCCAAAACTGCCACTCCGAGATCACTGACAGGATCCTGAATTCACAAATGACAACACTAAGCGGGATTGTCGGAATCGATAGATTCGTTTTTGGGGAAACATTCTCACTCAATGATACTTGTAGTGTAAATTACATTTGTCAATCTGCCGCAGATACCCATTTTAGGAGCTTATGTGCCGGTTGTCACCTTGGAAATGAAAAGCATTCAACAGGACAGGCAGTCTGGCTCGAAAGGGGAGGAGGGTGCAATGCCTGTCACCTGCAATACACCGATAAGGCTACCGCCACCATGAAACAGATGCAATCCAAAATCCTGGATAAGGGAGATGAAACCCATCCTGCCATCGACATCCGGGTTACCAACGACCGGTGCAAGAGTTGCCACAGCCGTTCTGGAAGGATATCGCTCAGTTATGAAGGATGGTGCGAGACGACGTTAAAGACTTCTGAAGTTTCGGATACGACCAGATTCAGGATTTTACCTGATGACCGCGTGGTTGAATTCATCGGAGCAGATATCCACCATCAAAAGGGAATGGGGTGCATCGATTGTCACGGATCTTACGAAATTATGGGGGATGGAAAACACCACATCCACAAGGAGGATGCAGTCAGAGTCCAATGTATCGACTGCCACCCTTCCGGCGAACCGAATGCCATGGTTCTGGGGAAACTTCCGGATCGTGAATCACTGATGATTGCCGGCTTACGGAAGACCAATCCCGAAAATAAAGTAATTGTAACGGCAAATGGCGGTCAGCCTTTGCTCAATACCAGCGTAGATTCGCTGAGCCGTATCTTTCTGACGGATAAACTGACAGGTAAAATCCATGAATCCAAACCGATGTCGCCCGTATGCAGCAGGGGG
>CAIUUO010000181.1 GCA_903902325.1 uncultured Bacteroidia bacterium | reverse complement strand
ACTTTAGGCACTCTAGTCACTTTAGTTCACTTTAGGCACTTTCTTAAAGTTTGAAGAGGCGTTTGAGATGGCGGTCGTAAAGGTTTTCTTCGACGCACTGACCAATCACAACCTTGTTTGCTTTCAGTAAATCGGTATAATAGTCACCCATCTCGGCGGCAATCTTGTATCCAACATGGATCAGTTGCCTGAAATTTGGATTATAATCAGGGTGGCCTGGAATGTGCCTGAGCGTATTGGCATATTTTTCACTGCTCCAGCCTTCAACTTCGGCTACGGAAGGCAACTGGTCTGCCTTGATGTCGATCACATCGGCATAAGGGGCACACAACTCTTCCTGACGTGTCAATGCCTGTGCATAAATTGATTTGGCGGCTTTAAGCGCTTCACCACCTGAAACAGCCAATCCGATTACCTCTTCCAGCCAGGTCGTACCAGCTGTTTTGACATGGATTCCTTTGTCGTATTTGGTAAGAATGCGCTGAATTTCTGGATAGATGGAAAATTTATCTGATCCGGAATGAACACTCAGTTTTAGGTTGTCCATAAGATGGAATTCCTTGATGGCATAATCGATAACGAGGATATCCTCTTCGAATTCTTTAGCGAACATGGATACTTCACCAACATAATCAACACCTTTGTTAAACCTGCCAGTGAATTTGGGTGCGATGGTCTGGGCTGGTATATTCTGGTTGGCAATCATTTTCAAAATAAAGAATAACTCCACGGGAGACTGTGGAGATTCAACTTCATCCATCGATATCTCAGTAACGAAATTAGCGGCACCCTTTCTGTCGGTGATAAACCTGTAGATATTTCCGGCTTCGTTGATGGCAGTTAAAAATTTACCTGCAATTTTTTTCAACAGATCCTCATCCACCAGGAAAGGATGGGAGATGTTGGGAATATTAAGTTGTCCTGTGTATGATTTGCAGGAAGCGATAAATGCCTGAATATCCTCATTCGATGCAGGAATTCCAATTTTTCCGGCAACATCGATGGTGAAGAAATCGGATGAATGGATGAATCCCTCTACATTCCCAAGGTTGATATGGTCGGCATCTACACAATAATCGCCTTTGTAGCCCAAATCTTTCACGGCAGAGTCTGCTTCTTTCCTGGTATCAGGAGGCAATGAATGGACATAGCCATGCTCCCTGTTGGATTTGTTCCAAACGGGTATTACCTCAATTCCGCCATTTTGTGCTTTCATCAACGCTCTCAATTGTGCATTTCCCTGATGTGCGAACCTGTCGCCAATTCCAAAACTGTATTTTCCTAATTTTTTCATGGGTATATAAATTTTTTCTTACTGGTTTTTATTGAATTGTACATTATTTTTCAAGTTGCGCGAAGCATAAGTTCTTCGACGGAAAAGTTTCCGTGTTCGTTCACGAAAGTAATTATTTTTTGTATTTATTCGAACATAGAAAGATTTTTTGTGAAAATTTTCACCCTCAGTTCCTGTATCTCAGCCCCCATCCAAAAGGAAACAAAGGATTCTCTGAATCGTGAGGCAAATCCTCTTTTTGTTTCGTAACTGCCTCCATGGAAGAGGGAAGTTCGAATGGCATCTTCCCGTTAGGGTTAAAATTCCCAAAAACTACATCGAGCACAGCATCGTCAGCTGCACCAAAATCGGCTAGCAGCCCGGAGGAATGTGCGGTGATTTCCGGAATTACTGCAGCGCGATCAAGGTAGATGCAAACAATGGTAGGTTTTAATTTCATCATGAGAAGTAGCCTGCTTTTTTCAGGATCCTTGAAATCAAGGTCTCCCTGATGGAACATCCTTTCGATCATGTCACCATTACGCGGAACAAAAGGAGTTCTTGTCCGGATAATCGCAAAATCGGCATCGCAGACGCTATCCACTACTGTTCCGTAAGTGGAGGCTATTTGCCTGTCCATGTTCTCCACATAAATTTTTAATCCTTTTTTCAGTGGTAAAACATAGCTACTGTCGGGTTTCCTATAGTTTTTCAGTAAAACGATCGATTTTCTCTGAGCCAGTTTCCCTTTATCCACAAATTCTTTTTTGCCGACGATCTGAGCGGCTTGCTTTTCATCCACAAATGGATTGTCAAATAATCCCATGGTAAATTTGGCCCGCAGCAATCGCCTGACAGACTGGTCGATCCTGCTTTCGGGTATCTTACCATCCTTCACAAGTTTAATCAACTCGTCCGTATTGTCGTTCCCGCCAAACTGATCAACTCCGGCATCAATGGCTTTTTTAATACGTTCACCGATACTGAGTTTTTCCACACCCCAGTTTTTAGGTTCAACGATTTCGTAGCCAAGAAATGACATTCCCTGGAGAATACCCCAATCCGTGCAAACGATTCCATCATATTTATATTTATTGCGCAAAAGGTCAGTAATAATCTCCTTGTTGAAACTCATGCCCACATTTTCACTGGTCTGGTCGGTAGGTATCCCATAATAAGGCATGATCATGGCAGCACCTGCCTTAAAGGCTGCTTCGAACGGTATCAGGTGGTATTTAAAGTTGTTTCCCGGATACTTTTGAAATTTGCCATAATGGAAATGGGCATCATTCCCGCCGCCCTGAGGACCACCTCCTGGAAAGTGTTTGGTCATACAGGCAACCGACTGGGGTCCGAGTTTTTCACCCTGGAATCCATATATATAGGCTGCAATCATTTTTGAGGCAAAATCGGCATCCTCTCCAAATGTTCCGTTCATTCTGGCCCACCTGGGTTCAGTAGTCAGATCGGCCATGGGATGAAGGGCCGTTCGTATTCCAACTGCACGGTATTCCTGATTGGCAATGCGTCCGAATTCGGCCACCAGATCAGAGTCGCCTGTAGCAGCAAGTCCAATGGGTTCAGGCCATTTGGAGAAATCACTTTCCAGTAGCTTGTTATCAAGAAAATTTGCGATTCCATGACGGGGATCTGTACTGATGGTGAGCGGAATTCCCAGCCTTGTTTGTCCGGCAATATTCTGAATGGTATTGTACCAGGCTGCCAGCAGAGGAGATTTTGGTATTGTAAACAGATTAAAATGAGAGATTTTCTTAGTTACCACTAAATCATAGTTTGAACTGAAACTCATGGTCTCGATGCTCGGTTTTCCGACTATTTCACCTTTTTTTCCGACTCCAATGGGCGGATGCCACATCAATCCCACTTTTTCTTCCAGGTTCATCTGTTTCAAAAGATCACTGACACGATCTTCCAAAGGGACACGGGAATCTTCGTAAAGATCCAGTCGACCATTTTTATTCAGATCTCGGTAGGTGAAACCATTTTCCGTCAGTATCTTAACTTCAAAAAGTTGTTTTTTTGCGTTGTAATTCAACAAATCATAGTACAGATTGAAAATCAGAATCCCCGAAATGATCAAAGCGCTGATTCCTAGCAACAAATAGAATAATCCCCGCAAAATTTTTTTCATGTTTCTGGCTTGTTTGGTAACCTCCAATCAAAAATACCCAAATTTTATTTGATCTATGGAAATCGTTCTCTTTTTTCATGCAAATATTTTTCCGTGTCCGTACACGATGTTGAAAAAATGTTTAAGTTTGTTTCGATTTTAACCAGATCAAATGAAAAAGAAAATCCGGATCAAGGATATTGCACTCAGGGCAGGCGTTTCTATTGGAACGGTCGACAGGGTACTGCACGACAGGGGTGAAGTATCGGATGATACAAAATCGAAAATTCAACATATCATTGACGAACTGGATTACAGGCCAAATCTTCTGGCAAGCAGTCTGGCCTCAAAAAAAAGCATCGTATTTGCCACGCTAATGCCTAAAGCATCCAATCAGGATAATTACTGGTCCAAACCTCATTCAGGAGTTGAAAAGGCAAGAAATCAGCTGATAGAATACGGTGTTCAAATCAAACAGTATTTTTTTGAAATGGAAGACTCTTCTTCTTTCTCGACAGAGGCTGCGAAATTACTGCTTTGTGAGCCTGATGCAGTGATGCTTGCACCTTGTGCCAAAAGAGAAGCAATTAGTTTTACAAGGAAGCTGGATGAGCTTACTATTCCATATGTATACATTGATTCAATCCTTCCTGATACACATCCGATTAGTTTTGTGGCGCAAAGTTCATTTGACAGCGGTTTTTTGGCGGCCAAACTGATTGACTGGGGCACCAGGGAGGAAGGTATCATCCTGCTAATTCATGTTGCCAAAGAGCTGGACAATGCCAATCACCTTTTACTTCGCGAAAAAGGATTTTTTCGCTATTTTGAGTTGAAAAAGAGTGATAAACACAGAATATTTAAAATTGAGGTATCAGGAAACATAGAGCAGGAGATATTATCCCATTTGAAGGTAATTGGAATCGAACCGTGCGAAGTCAGTGGGATTTTCGTAACCAATTCCAAAGTCCACAGTGCGGCATCCTTTTTCAAATCAAGATGTTACACGCCGAAAATTGTCGGCTATGACCTTATACCAGAGAACATTGGATTGCTCAAAGAGGGTGTTATTGATTTCCTTATTTGCCAGAAGCCAGAACTTCAGGGCAGTCATGCCATTCATCTACTCTTCGATCACCTGGTTAAAAAAGAGAAGATCAGAAAAGAGAATTACACCTCCATTGATTTGATTACCAAAGAAAATATTGATTTTTATAATTCCATCTAAAATTCTAAACAGTTTAATATTTTAAAAAATGAAGAAAATTTCTTTTGATGACCTGAACGGAAAAGTATGTGTTATTACCGGTGGAGCCGGTGTGATCGGAATCTCACTTGTTAAGGCACTCGTTTCAGTAGGTGTAAAAGTGGCGATCGTAGATATCAACGAAGAATTGGCCCAGCAGGTGGCTACAGATATAAGCAAAGAGTTTGGTGCTACCTGCATCGGTGTAAAAGCCAATGTTCTTGACAAGGAATCGCTTGAAGCTGCCAAGTTGATAATCAATGAGAAATTAGGCCCTATTGAACTTCTGATTAACGGTGCCGGAGGAAATTCACCGCAGGCAACCACCCAGGTGGAGCAAATGGAAGTAGCCGATCTGGATAATCTCGAAAAAACCTTTTACGGACTTCAGATGGAGGGTTTCGACAAGGTTTTTGCCCTGAATTTTAAAGGAACTATCCTTCCCACGATGGTGTTTACCAAAGATATGCTGAAAAGCCAGAAAGGATCTGTGCTGAACATCTCTTCCATGAACTCTTACCACCCCCTTACCAAGATCCCTGCCTATTCTGCCGCCAAGGCTTCCGTCAATAATTTCACAGAATGGCTAGCCGTTCACCTCGCAAAAATGGGCATAAGGGTCAATTCCGTCGCGCCGGGTTTCTTCATTACCAATCAGAACCGTTTCCTGGTACTGGACGAAAAAACCGGTGGTTATTCAGCCCGAGGAAACAAGATTGTTACCAATACCCCGATGGGAAAATTTGGCGATCCTGACGATTTGCAGGGTGCGACACTCTATTTGCTATCGGATATTTCTTCTTTCGTTACGGGTATTGTGATCCCTATTGATGGTGGTTTCAATGCATATAGCGGAGTCTGAGAAATCAAAAAGTTTGAAATGTTTACGTTGTTTAAAAGGTTTGAAAAGTTAAACAATAGCTATCCCTTCGACTTTCGTTTAAGAACTAAAACATTTCAAACCCTTCAAACATTTCAAACCCTTCAAACATTTTCATATGAGCTTAACAATCAAAAGCAATTGCAAGACTTCCTTGCTGGTTCCCACCAGCATGGGGATTCGTATCACTCCCGTGAATGGACAACCTGTTCACAGCAGCAGCCTCTTTCAGATGGAGGTTTCGAGTGCAGAAACCAATGTGGCCAGTATCTCTTCCTATCTCGGTCTTCCAGTAAAGGTTTTGACAACCTTTGTCAAGGACAGTCCGATTGCCAGCATGATTAAAAGCAATCTGTGGGCCCGCGGAATGACTTTTGAAGGACCAGAGGTTGAACAGGGGGATCCATGGGGTTACCGTCACCAGTTCAACATTGCCGACAGCGGTTTTGGAACACGTGGTCCAAGGGTTCAGAATGACCGGGCAGGTGAAGTTGGTCGGACACTGAACGTGAAGGATTTTGACCTTGATCGCATCTTTAAGCAAGAAGGTGTCCAGATTGTTCATCTTTCGGGACTGATCGGTGCCTTGTCGCCCGAAACCAGCAAATTCTGCCTCGAATTGGCTCGAAGCGCCAAAAAACATGGAACCCGTATCGCATTCGACCTGAACTACCGTGCATCGTTCTGGAAAGGAAGAGAGGCGGAACTCAGCGCGATCTTCGAAGAGATTGCTTCTGTTGCCGACATCCTGATCGGTAATGAAGAAGATTTCCAGTTGTGTCTCGGCATAAAAGGTCCAGAAGCCGGCGGAAAGCAGATTTCATCCGAGATTGACGGATTCAAGGAGATGATTTACAGGGTGAAGGCGAAATTCCCGAATGCATCGGTATTTGCCACCACATTGCGTCAAGTTGTCAGTACCAACGAGCACCTCTGGGGTGCCATCATGCTCGAAGGTGAAGACTGGCATGTAGTCGAACCCAGAAGAATCAATGTTCTCGACCGTATTGGCGGAGGGGATGGTTTCGTGGGCGGATTGCTTTACGGAATCCTGAAAGGGTGGGAAGCCGCCAAATGGATCCAGTTCGGCTGGGCCTCCGGCGCACTCGCCACGACCTTCCTCACAGACTATGCCCAACCTGCCGATGAAGATATGGTATGGAGCATCTGGAAGGGGAATGCCAGGGTGAAACGCTAAAAGGTAAATTTTGGATTTTCGATTATGGATTTTCGATTCAAGGGGCATGATCATTCAAAATTCTGACGGTCACAATGGGTGAACCCTTAGATCAAATGTTCGGAGTTCCATATTCCAAAATCGAAAATCTAAAATCCAAAATTGATTGCTTTTACATCATATTAATAATTGAGTCGAAATGATTTACTACAAGACTGGTTCAACCTCCCATGAACTCTCCGCTTCAGACCTGAAGAAAGGTCTTTTTGAGGCATTTAAAAAAATGGGCAAACGCAAGAAGGTGCTTGCCATTCCGCCGGATTATACCAGACTGCCTAGCAGGGCTGGTGAACTGACCGAAATGACCTGGCAATATTATGGCGATGCGCTGACGGATGTACTGCCGGCGCTGGGTACGCACACTCCGATGACAGCTCACCAGATCTCCCATATGTTCGGTTCATTGCCTGCTACCCTGATCCGGGAACATGATTGGCGGAACGACGTGGTAACTGTTGGTGAAGTTCCTGCTGCATTCGTTGAGAAGGTATCTGAAGGAGCCGTGAGTTTCCCTTGGCCTGCTCAGGTGAATAAATTGCTTTTGGAAGGCAAGTTTGATCTGATTCTTTCACTGGGTCAGGTGGTGCCTCACGAAGTGGTGGGCATGGCCAACTACAACAAGAATATTTTTGTAGGAACCGGTGGTGTCGAAGGTATCAACAAAAGCCATTTTATCGGCGCAGCCTATGGCATGGAGAGAATGATGGGTCATGCGGATACACCTGTACGCAGGGTATTTAATTATGCCTCAGACAATTTCACCCAAGATTTGCCGATCATCTATGTCCAGACAGTCGTTGGACTGGATAAAACGGATGGTAAAATCAAAACCCGTGGTCTGTTTATAGGCGACGATATGGAAGTTTTCGACCTGGCAGCAAAATTGGCCTTGCAGGTTAATTTCGAGATGCTCGAAAAACCACTGAAAAAAGTCGTGGTATATCTAGATCCTACAGAGTTTAAAAGTACCTGGCTGGGCAACAAATCCATTTACCGTACCCGGATGGCGCTTGCCGATGGTGGTGAACTGATCATTCTGGCTCCGGCCCTGGTCGAATTTGGCGAAGACAAGGAAATTGACCGCCTGATCAGGAAATATGGATATTTCGGAACACCGGCTACCCTAAAGGCATGCGATGATCATGAGGAGCTCCGGAATAACCTGAGTGCAGCAGCGCATCTGATCCATGGATCCTCGGAAGGGCGGTTCAATATTACCTATTGCCCCGGCAGTGAACCCAAAAACCTGTCCGAAGCAGAGATTGAAAGCGTTGGCTTCAATTATGCCAACCTGGAGCAAATGGAAAAAACATACAACCACGAAAAGCTGAAAGATGGATTCAATACCATGCCGAACGGGGAAGAGGTATTTTACATCTCAAATCCGGCTCTGGGGCTTTGGGCGTACAGGGAACGGTTCAAGTACTAGAAGGCTAAAGGATAAAGTAAAAAGGATAAAGGATAAAGTGAGGGACTCTGGAAATTAGAACGGTAGGTTCGAAGATATAAGAGATAAGACATGAAACACGAGAATAAACGCTAAAATCAGGCTAGTTGCGTACTTTATCCTTTTGACTTTATCCTTTATCCTTTACAATGAGAATAGTGTATATTTTAAAGTTCAACAAGTAAGGATAGCATGAAGATCATCATCGACGACAAAATTCCATACATCCACGGAGCATTGGAGCCTTATGCGGAGGTGGTTTACCTGCCGGGATCGAAGACTACAGCAGAAGTGGTCAGGGATGCAGATGCCATCATCACCCGCACCCGGACCAAATGCAACGAGGCTTTGCTTTCGGGGTCTTCCGTGAAAATCATCGCCACAGCCACCATCGGTTATGATCACATTGATACGGATTACTGCGATCGTGCAGGGATCAAATGGACCAATGCACCGGGTTGCAACGCGAAATCAGTGGAACAATACATCGCCTCGGTCATCATGGTAATGGCCGAAAAAAAGACTTTGTCACTGGCTGGAATGACCATTGGCATTGTGGGTGTTGGAAATGTTGGATCGAAGGTTGCCAGGCTGGCGGAGATTTTGGGAATGCGGGTATTACTGAATGACCCTCCAAGGGCGCGTGTTGAAGGAGAACAGGGATTTGTTGGGTTGGATAAGATACTCGAAGAATCAGACATCATCACCCTGCATGTTCCGTTGAATATGGAGGGGGTTGACAACACTTTTCACCTGGCAGACGAGGCATTGTTTTCCCGCATGTCGCGGAAACCTATATTCATTAATAGCTGTAGGGGAGAGGTGGTAAAAACCGCAGCCTTGAAACAGGCAATAATTACAGGCCAGGTCTCGGGTTCAATCGTAGATTGCTGGGAAAATGAACCGGAAATTGACCTTGAACTGCTTAATCTGGTTGACCTTGCAACTCCTCACATTGCCGGATATTCGAGGGATGGCAAGGCAAAGGGAACAGAAATGAGCGTTCAGGCAGTAAGTAAATTTCTTGGATTGGGTTCCAAAAACTGGAAAGCCACCAATGTGGAAAAGCCGGCTTCAACTGAAATTCTCATCGATGGAACCGGAAAGTCCATTCAGGAGATTCTCTCAAAGGCTATCCTGGCAACTTATAACATCAGGGAAGATGATGCCCGCCTGAGAGAGAGCGCAGCCACCTTTGAAAAGCAGAGAGGTGATTATCCCGTCAGGAGAGAGTTTCCTTCTTTTACGGTTTACGGGAAAATCAATCAGATAAAGGCAATTGAGAAGCTTAAAAAATTAGGATTTAAATTATAAGATAATCAGATAATTATAAATGACAAATTACAATTTAAAATGAAAAAGGCAGATATTGGGTTAATCGGTTTGGCAGTAATGGGGGAGAACCTCGTTTTGAACATGGAAAGCAAGGGCTTTACTGTGGCAGTTTACAACAGGTCGGTGGATAAAGTCGACAAATTTATCGCCGGTCGCGGTGCCGGTAAAAATTTCATTGGATGCCACAGCATTGCAGAGATGTGTGCAAACCTGGAGCGTCCTCGCAAAGTGATGATGCTGGTCAAGGCCGGATCACCGGTTGATGATTTTATTGAACAGATCATTCCACACCTTGAACCAGGAGATATCATCATCGATGGTGGAAATTCCCATTTCCCCGACACCATCCGTCGCACCAAATATGTTGAAAGCAAGGGATTGCTCTTTATCGGTACCGGTGTTTCAGGTGGCGAAGAAGGCGCTCTGTTGGGACCCTCCATGATGCCCGGAGGTTCACCAGCTGCATGGCCGGCAGTGAAAACCATCTTCCAGGCAGTTGCTGCAAAAGTTGATGGCGAACCTTGCTGTGACTGGGTTGGCGAAAACGGTGCTGGCCATTTTGTGAAAATGGTTCACAACGGCATCGAGTATGGTGATATGCAGATTATTTGCGAAGCCTACCAGATCATGAAAGAGCTGCTTGGAATGACTGCAGATGAAATGCATGATACTTTTGTTGAGTGGAACAAAGGCGACCTCGACAGTTACCTGATTGAAATTACCCGTGATATTCTTGGATTCAAGGATGAAAAGGGTGAACCACTTGTTGAGAAAATCCTGGATACAGCCGGACAAAAAGGTACAGGAAAATGGACTGGCGTTGCTGCCCTTGATCTTGGCATTCCGCTCACATTGATCGGAGAATCTGTTTTTGCCAGGTGTCTTTCTGCCCAGAAAGATCTTAGGGTTAAGGCATCAAAGGTTCTTCATGGTCCAGAGAAAAAATTCAGTGGCGATCGCAAACAATTCCTGGATGATTTGAAAGATGCCCTGTTTGGAGCCAAGATTATCTCTTATGCACAGGGTTATGACTTAATGGGAGAAGCTGCAAAGGAATACAAATGGAACCTGAACAACGGCGGCATCGCCTTGATGTGGAGGGGTGGCTGTATCATCCGTTCTGTATTCTTAGGGAAAATCAAAGAGGCTTTTGACAAAAACCCGGGACTTGAACATTTGTTGTTGGATAAATACTTCACTGATACCATCGAAAAGGCGCAGGCAGGTTGGAGACGTGTTGCTGCCGCTTCTTTTACCAATGGAATTCCAATCCCTTGTCTTGCCACGGCACTAACCTATTTCGACGGATTCCGCAGCGAACGTCTTCCTGCCAATCTGTTGCAGGCACAGCGCGATTACTTCGGTGCGCATACGTACGAAAGGCTTGACAAACCACGTGGCGAGTTCTTCCATACCAACTGGACCGGACGGGGAGGAGATACCGCTTCCTCTACCTATACCGTGTAGAGACGACCTACAGGGCGTCTCCTTCAAAATCATCGTAAAATTTACAGCTGCCCGATTTGGGCGGCTGTTTTTTTGAGCAATAAGTTGTATTTTCGAAAGACTAATCCAGCGTAGTTGAAAAAGCAATATCAAAAATACCATTTGCTGCTTATCCTTCTCTTTCTTGGCAATTTTGTATATGCTCAGCAAGATTCCGTGCGTATAGGCATTCACCAATTAGAAAACACATTGTTCAGAAACAAAGGTGACTCAATCTTGAAACAGCAGTTACCAAGCCTGAACAAGCCATCCCCCTTGTTGGTCACAAAAAAGCTGGAACTTTCGAGGAAAGTATTCGGATGGCATCCCTACTGGGCATCATCGACAGCCTACCAATCCTATGATTACGACGTTTTAACGCATCTTTCCTATTTTAGCTATGAAACGGATACCGTCACAGGCGGATACAAGACCATCAATGGATGGGATCAGACGCCTGTCATCGATTATGCCCATCAGCGGGGTGTTAAAGTTATGCTGACTGTGACCAATTTTGGTACAGCGTCAAATAAGGCCATTTTAAGGGATACCCTAAAACAGATAAAAATGATCCAAACGGTCACTTTGCTCCTGAAATCGAGAAATGGAGATGGAGTAAATTTTGATTTTGAATCTGTTAGCCTTCCTTACCGTGCCAACTTGGTTTCTTTCGTACGCAGGGCTGTGAAAGCAATCAAAGCCGAAATTCCGGGTGCTGAAATTTCGATGGCAACCCCGGCAGTCGATTGGAACGGATCCTGGGATTTACCTGTCCTGGCTGGAATTTGTGACTATCTGATTGTGATGGGTTACGATTATTATTACAGTGGATCTTCTACAGCCGGACCTGTTTCGCCTGTCCTTGGTGAGAGTTACAATGTGACAAGGACGCTTGAAACTTATATTTCAGCTGGTGTACCATCCCAAAAATTGATGCTGGCAATTCCATGGTATGGCTATAACTGGCCGGTCGTCTCCATGGATCGCAAGGCAACGGCCACCGGTGCGGCAACGGCTGTTACCTTTCCAGTGGCTGAAACACTATCCCTTTCCCACGGCAAGGTATTCGATATACTGACCAAAGTACCCTGGATAAGTTTAAGGGATGTTTCAGGAGTGTATCGCCAGGTGTGGTACGACGATTTAGTGAGTTACAACGTTAAATATGATCTGGTTAATAGTAAAAATCTCGCCGGAATTGGAATCTGGGCACTTAGTTATGAAAATGGAAAAGCAGAAATCTGGAATGGTATCAGATCTGCTTTCACTACTACGGGCCTCAATGATTATGTTTCTAAACCTCAGGTCATTAACAAGATCAATCTATATCCAAATCCAGTAAAGGATTTGGCATCCATTTATTTCAACCTTTCGGAGCCTCTTGTAGTGGATTTAAAAGTTGTGGATTTGAATGGGAAGGCGTTACTATTCCTGCTAAACAAGGAATTGTCAGCAGATGATTACACAATTTCCATGGATTGTTCACATCTTGAAAGTGGGCTATATTTATTGGTTTTCACTACCCGTAAAGGAAACATGACTGTCAAATTTGTCGTAGAAAACAATTAAAAACCGTACCTTTGCGGCAAAATTACAATTTTACAATTTTAAGATATGACAGATATAAAGCGTACGCTCCTAATGATCCTTGATGGCTGGGGAATCGGCGACAAAAGCACCTCTGATGCCATTTATTCAACTCATCCCACATTTATAGATCACCTTTGGAATACCTACCCGCATAGTCAGTTGCTTACATCCGGCGAGGATGTTGGTCTGCCTGACGGGCAGATGGGAAACTCTGAAGTAGGTCACCTGAATATTGGTGCCGGGCGCGTTTTGTACCAGGATCTGGTAAAAATCAACAAGGCGATCCGCGAAAATAAACTGAAGGATAATCCAAGAATTATAAAGGCGTTTACCCACGCCAAGGAAAACAACAAACCCGTTCATCTGATTGGTTTGATCGGACCTGGGGGAGTTCATGCCCTGAGCCATCACATGGTAGCACTGGCGCAAATTGCCACAGACATGGGTCTTGACAAGATATTCATCCATGGATTGACTGATGGCCGTGATACGGACCCTCGTTCAGCTTATGGCTTCGTAGAGGAAGACCTGAAGAATCTTTCCAGCACCAAGGCTAAATTTGCCACACTAATCGGTCGATATTACGGCATGGACCGCGACAACAACTGGAACAGGGTGAAACTTGCCTACGATATGTTAACCAAATCGGTTGGACGCAAAAGCAAAGATCTGCTTGCAGCAATCCAGGAATCATACGACGAAGGTGTTACTGATGAGTTTATCAAGCCAATCGTTATGACGGATGAGAATGACAAACCTCTTGCAACCATTCAGGAAGGCGATGTTGTGATATGCTTCAATTATCGTACAGACCGCCTGCGCGAGATGACCATCGCTTTTACCCAGGAAAATCATCATGAGCAGGAGATGCATACCATACCACTGGAATGGTACACCATGACCAACTATAAATCTTCTTTTAAGAATATCCATGTTATTTTCGACAAGGATAATGTGTACAATACACTTGGTGAGGTCGTTTCCAAAGCCGGATTGAACCAGATCAGGATCGCGGAAACGGAGAAATATGCCCACGTAACCTTTTTCTTTTCCGGAGGAAGGGAGATTGAATTTAATGGCGAAAAGCGAATTCTGATTCCTTCCCCCAAAGTGGCCACCTACGATCTGCAACCCGAAATGTCTGCACCGTTGGTTAAGGAGGCTATTGTTGCCGAATTGAACAAAAAGAGCGCCGATTTCATCTGCCTCAACTTTGCCAATGGTGATATGGTGGGTCATACAGGTGTTTACTCAGCGATACAGCTGGCGGTAAAGGCAGTTGACCAATGTGTCAATGAGGTAGTTGCAGCAGCCATAGCTAACGGATATGATGTGATTGTCATTGCCGATCATGGTAATGCAGATTTTGCGATAAACGAAGATGGAAGTGCGAATACAGCGCATTCACTCAATCCTGTTCCATGTATATGGGTGACGGATAATAAAAATGCCAAAATTCAAAATGGAATCCTGGCCGACGTTGCGCCAACGATTTTGAAGATCATGGGATTGGATATTCCTGCTGAAATGACTGGTAAGGCGTTGATATGATCGAAATAGGGAAAACCATCGTCAGCCTGGATGTGCTGGAATCAAAATTTTGCTGCGATCTGGATCATTGCAAGGGTGCATGTTGTGTCGATGGCGACAGCGGTGCTCCTGTGACTCCGGAAGAAGCTTTATACATTGAAGAATTGTTTCCTCTTTTTGAAGAGTACCTATCAGAGGAGAATAGGAAAGAGATTGCAAGGCAAGGCTTTTCCCTGATCGATAGCGATGGCGACCTTGTTACTCCTATTGTTGGGAAAAATGAGTGTGTCTACACATTTGTGGATGAAAGTAGGATCACGAAGTGTGCCATAGAGAAGGCATTCTTTATTAAAAATACCTCTTTCCGAAAACCGGTATCCTGTCACCTGTTTCCAATCAGGATTACTGAATACAAAAGGTTCGACGGTGTGAATTACGAGAAATTAAAGATATGTAAACCCGGCAGGGCATGTGGAAAATCAAATAACCTTCCGCTCTGGCAGTATTTGAAAGAACCGCTGATCCGAAAATATGGTGAAGCATGGTATGGGGAGTTGAAACTTATTTCAGAAAACCTTCCGGAAAAGAATTTGGAACAATAAAAAAGAGGCTTAGGAATAAGTCTCTTTTTTATTTTTTGGAAGTCTGTCGATACATTCCTTTAATCTTCCTGTAATATCCTCAACGGAACCTTCACCATTGACTGCCTCGTATTTTCCGGCATCCTTGTAATATTTGATGAGCGGTTCAGTCTTTTCGCGGTATACTTCAATCCGGTTTTCAATGATGCGGCGATCGGCATCGTCACTTCTGCCGGAAGTTGTTCCTCTTCCCATCAAACGGGCGATCAGAACCTCTTTTGTTACTTCCAGTGAAAGCATGGCACTCACATTCCGGCCATAGTGAACCAGTAATTTATCGAGAGCTAAAGCTTGAGGTACTGTGCGTGGAAATCCGTCGAAAAGAAAACCTTTGGCTGACGGATTCTTGTCCAGTTTAAGCTGAATCAGGTCTATAACCATTGTATCTGGAACAAGTTCACCCCTCGCGATGATGTCTTTGGCTTTGTGCCCGATTTCTGTTCCCGCTGCGATTTCATCCCTGAGGATTTCTCCTGTTGAAAGATGAACCAATTGGTATGCCCTGGAGAGGTAAGATGATTGAGTCCCTTTCCCCGCTCCGGGTGGACCAAATAAAACGAGATTTATCATGAAATTTATTTAACTAACGTGTAGATATCTTTTAAATTGCGACCCCTGCGATCATAATCCAGGCCGTAACCTACAATGAAATCATTGGGAATCTCGATGCCAACATAATCGAGGTGTATATTAACTTTCACGGCATCAGGCTTGTAAAGCAAAGTGGCAATTTTAACCTCTTTGGCCCCTCTTGAGGAGATTTGTTTGATCACATCCTCAATGGTGTGCCCCGAATCGACAATGTCCTCCAGAATTACAACGGTCCTGTCTGTGATATTTTCATTTAATCCGATCAGCTCCTTGATCTCACCGGTTGAGGAAGTTCCGGAGTAGGAAGCAAGCTTAAGGAATGAAATTTCGGCATCATTCAATTCGAGTTCCTTCATCAAGTCGGCAGCAAACATGAAAGAACCATTTAAAATACAGACAAATAGCGCACTTTTCCCTTCGAGATCCGTTCTCATCCTGGCTGCCATTTTTTTAATTGCCACTTGTATCTCCTCAAACGGATGAGATATCTCAAATTCCTTGTCCCAAAGTTTGACGCGCTTCATTCAGAAATATTTTAATTGTTCCACTGTTCCGGTATAGGCCAAACCGGACTCGTGACGGAAGTGTTACTTAAAGGTTCGGCAAATATAAAATTTTCTTTTGGGGGGGGCAAAAAAAAAAGCACATCTGAGCAGTTAAATGGTTACAATATCGAATATATTGTAATTTTGATCCATTAAAAATTATTTACTATGACTCAAGGATTAAAACCAAAAATAAGTATCATCATGGGAAGTACTTCAGATCTCGCCGTGATGACTGGCGCTGCGGAAGTACTCAATCAGCTTGAAATTCCTTTTGAAATGAATGCATTGTCTGCTCACCGCACTCCGGACGAAGTGGAAAAATTTGCCAAAGGTGCTTATTCACGCGGAATCAAAGTCATTATTGCCGCGGCAGGAATGGCGGCACATCTTCCCGGAGTAATTGCCGCAATGACACCGGTACCTGTTATTGGTGTTCCGATCAAGGCATCGCTCGAGGGCTGGGATTCCATTCTGGCTATACTCCAGATGCCTCCCGGAATTCCTGTGGCGACTGTTGCACTCAATGGATCAAGAAATTCAGCCATACTTGCTGCCCAGATGATTGCCACCGGAGACGAGCTGTTGATGGCTAAATTAATTGCCTTTAAGGAAGAGCTTAAAAATAAGATTGTTGAGGCAAACAACGAACTGGCGCAGGTTAAATACCCGTTCAAAACAAACTAGAGATTCTTTTTTCTCAAATTTTTTCGGTAACTTGTAGGGAGCACGGTCAGCAGCTCCCTTTTTTTATCTCCCCTCGCAGTGGGGTTGACCGGGCTCTTTTCTCAATAAAATCTAAGAGCCATGTGCAAAAGGGATCTCATCATAGGTCTGCTGATAGGAACGTCTGCGCTGTTTCTTGCCGGAAAAGCAGTTGCAATAGAAAGAGTAACCTGGGTTGGTGCCAGGGAGTCTGGCCTTTCGCAGGCAATGGCTGCCGTGCCTGGACCATTCTCTGTTTTCAATAACCAGGCATTTTTGACTGAAAACACAATCCCAATTGTTGCTATCTCCTACCGACAGCCTTATTTTATCCCCGGATACCATGAATGTGCCCTTTCAGTGGTATACCCAACAAATGCTGCAGTTTTTGCGTTGGGTATAACACAGTCTTCAATAGACGCTTACAAGGAATCAACCATTGGAATCTCAATCGCCAAAAAACTGACTGCACGATTGTCGGCAGGCGTCCTGTTTAATTATTTCACCCTCAATTTTCCTGAATCAGGTAGTCGCAAAGGTTGCTCTATTTTCGATGGTGGAGTTAGCTACAAGTGTTCCGAAAGCTTGTCAGTCGGACTGATTGTAAAAAATATGGTTTGGTCGAGGATCGAAACCTTCCAGTACAACCTTTCTTTTCCGCTTGTGATCAGGGGAGGAGCCTCACTTTACTTAACCGAAAGGATTTTACTTGCAACCGAAGGTTTGTTTGAACAAGGATTCGGAACAGGGATCCATCTGGGAACAGAGGTTAAGCTTACAGAAAATTTCACGGTACGTGGTGGCATATCAACAAATCCCTTTCAACACTCTTTTGGTTTTGGATACGAATGGAGAATCTGCCAGTTGGATTTTGCTATGGTACACCATGAATTGCTTGGGTATTCACCTGTTATTTCGTTCAGTTTCCGCTTGTAATCATTTGGAATATGCCAGAAATTAACCGCAAAGTACACTGAGTCATTCGCTAAGAATCGCAAATAGATTACTTTATGGGACCTAAAATCATTATCACGGTTACAACTTCGAGTCTTAAAATCTTCATGTTCTTGTTAATGTTCACGTTCACGTTTGCGGTATCAGGGTACTGCCAGCAAACGGATTTAAAGAATGAACAGCGAATGGAGGAATTGGTTGAGAACATGGCCGAATTGGATGAGGCTGGCACGGAAAGCACCCTCTTATTGGATGATTTGAGTTATTACGCCGCACATCCGATATTAATTAACAAAGCAACTGAAGAAGAACTGTTGCGGCTTAATTTAATGAATTTCAAGCAGGTTAGGAGTATTATAGCCTATCGTGAAAAATGCGGAAAGATTTTAACTCTGGATGAGTTGTCTCTTTTAGGGGATTTCAGTGAAGATTTTCTTAAAAAATTAGAACCTTTTATGGTTTTCGAACGGGAGCTTGACTCCCTTCAGATAAGGAAAGAAAAGGACATTCATCAAACTTTTCTGGCAAGAGTAAAATCTACATACCCCATTGCTGACGGATATTTTTCTTCCAAAGGCAAATCGCCTGCATATGGCGGAAGCCCCTGTGGATACTTTGCCAGATACAGGGGGGAAGTAGGCCAATGGCTTGATGTTGGAATTACAGCTGAAAATGATGCGGGTGAAACATTCTTTTCCAAGTCAAACAAAACCTTTGATTTTTTATCCGGATTTATATGTTGGAACGGGAAAGGTCTTATCCGAAAAGCAGTGATTGGCGATTTTCACCTCCGATTTGGTCAGGGAATAAATCTTTGGTCGGGAGGCGGGGTCAGTTATGCTTCAGATCTTTCATCATTGATGAGGACGGCTGACGGGATCAGACCGTACAGTTCGTCCGATGAAAACCAGTTTTTCAGAGGAATCGCAGTCTTGTTGAATTTGAAATTGGTAAAATGGTCCCTGTTTTATTCAAACAGACAAAAGGATGCCAATTTATCAGCTGATTCCTCAGGAAACAATTTCATCACTTAATTCAGAATGGATGGATTTCATCGGACTATTTCAGAATTGGAGGATGAAAAAAATGTCAGTGAACGAATGTTGGGTAGTTATGCTGATTTCCGTTTCAAAAACTGGCGCTTTGGTATTCTTTCTTCCTGCCAGAAATATGGATTACCTGTTACAAAAGGTGATTCACCCTATAAATCAAAAACTTTTGAAGGTGATTTGAATGTTAATTTCGGCTTGGATTACCATCTTATTTTGAATCAAATCAGTTTATTCGGGGAAGCAGGAATATCGAAAAACAGAAAGCCTGCCGTGGTAAATGGTTTGGTTTGGAAAGCACACCCCAGACTTTCACTCTCATTTCTTTACCGCTATTACGACCCTGCTTTTCAGTCGTTTAATACGGGCTCTTTTGCGGAAGGAAGCGGGGGACGCAATGAAGAGGGATTCTTTACTGCCTTTGAATTTGACCCTATTGCAAAATTGAAACTGAGCGGTCAGGCCGACCTCTATTATTTCCCCTGGATAACGTATCAGACTATGTCTCCCTCTCATGGCCGTACCCTGGCATTTCAGGCGGAGGTCACCCTGAATCCAGGTCTTGTAGTATATTTCCATTCGAGATACGTCTGTAAGCCACTAAAAACAACTGGTATAACAGGGATTCCTGAACAATTTGATGAAATTACTGACAAGTGCAGAATTCACTGCGACTGGAAGATTAGTAATCGGGTTCAGTTTAGGAGCAGGTTAGAGCATGTTGGATACCATTACAACGAAAAAGCAGAAAATGGATTTTTGGTTTTTCAGGATTTTATTTATACACCCTCTCCAAAATTGAAATGTTGGATGAGAGTTGCCTGGTACAACACGGATGGTTACAATTCGCGAGTATTCAGTTACGAAAACGATCTTCTGTATTATTTTGCCATTCCCGAATTCTATGGAACGGGATTGAGAACCTATCTTAATTTTAAATGGCAACCTGTGCGTTTTGTGACATTTTATCTGAAGGCCGGATACACCATGCGCCAGAATGCAATCTCTATGGGATCGGGCAACGACACAACTCCAGGAAATTCCAGATATGAATTAAGGGGTCAGATCTGCCTGATCTTCTGATTTTTCTCCTGACCTGAACTTCCAAAGGTTAAAATTATCTAAATAAAATACCGATAAAGCTATATTTTTTAACTTTGCCGTGCCCCAATCGCGGGTAACCGAAAATTATAAAAGGAAGAAAATGCTTTCAGTGCACAATTTTGATGAAATCCGACCTTACAGGAACGATGAATTCGTTTCTGTCATGTCTCGTTTATTGGATGATCCGCAATTTAACAGCATGTTGAGGAATTTGAATAAAGGGGAGGTCGAATTGGAAAACATGAAGGCAGGCTTGAGGGCAACAACGAGCATTGAAGTTTTTCAGGATCAGTTTATTGTGCCCGTGATCAACCAAATTCTCTCTTTAAGTTCAGAAGGTTTATCCATGACAGGACTGGAGGAGCTAGATAAAAATCAACGTTACTTGTTTATTTCCAACCACAGGGATATTATTTTGGATTCAGCCCTATTAAATGTTGAGATGCATGCAAGTGGTTTTAGTCCTACCGAGATTGCTATTGGCAGCAATTTATTGATTTTTCCATGGATCAATGATCTTGTTCGCATTAACCGTTCATTCATCGTGAAACGGAATATTCCAGTCAAACAAATGCTTACTTCGTCAAAATTGCTTTCACAGTACATCCGTCATATGATTACCTGCGGAAGCGATTCTATATGGATTGCACAAAGAGAGGGCAGAGCCAAGGATGGCAATGATATTACCCAACCGGCACTTTTGAAAATGCTTAACATGTCAAATTCCGACGGTTTCTTCGAAGGATTCAGGGAGCTTAAAATTGTGCCAATGTCCATATCCTATGAGATTGAGCCATGCGGAAATGAAAAGGTAGCAGAACTGAAGAAACGCCAGATTGATCCTAATTTTCAAAAAACAGAAAGGGACGATTTGCTAAGCATGGTAAGCGGTTTGAAAAATCAAAAAGGCCGTATTCACATTCAATTTGGCAGACAGATAACGGATAATGCACTTCTCCGTATTGCAGAAGAACCATCCATGAACGAACGTATGAGACTGCTGGCGGAGCAAGTTGATGCCGAAATTTATAAGAATTACAAACTTTTCCCCAATAATTTTATAGCCTACGATCTGTATTTTAATTCTTCCAAGTTCACAAGTGAATATACCGAAGCAGACAAAGAAGCTTTCCTTGAACTTACGCACAAAAGATTGCAACTTGTAAACGAAGACATTGAGGATTCAATGTTACTATGGCTGAAAATGTACGCCACACCTGTGTGCAATTATGAGAAATTTGTATTGCGGGAAGTAGGAATGTCCGATCTTTAATGGAAATAGACCTTAAGGCCAATGATCAGCAGAATCAATATAAATCCAATTGTTACATAAGGTTTACAAAAATTCAAGGTATATCCGATCCCAAATCGTTTTGGAACGAAAACCCTTGGGTCCTTTCGATTGCAATAAAACACACCCCATTTGTAATTACGGGAATCACCGGTAGGGTCATTTAACTCATCCATATTGTTTTAGTCTACATTTAGCAGTTTTTCACTTAGGGCAACCAGGGTTTCCTTTTTGTCTTTAGTATTGACCAGGACCGAGATGTTGTGACGGCTTCCTCCGTAGGATATCATTCTGATCGGAATATTCTCCAGGGCAAGAAATACTTTGGAGGCAAATCCTTTTTCCTCTGCAATCATGTTACCGACAATACAGACGATAGTCTGGTTCTTGTCAACTTCAACATCTCCATATTCCTTTAATTCGGTGACAATATCGTCCAGATGTTTGGGATTATCGATGGTAATGGAAACTGCAACCTCCGAAGTTGTAACCATATCAATGGAAGTCTTGAAATACTCGAATATTTCAAAAATATTCTTCATAAAACCATATGCATTCAACATTCTACCCGAACGAATCTTGATGGCGGTGATTCCGTCCTTTGCTGCAACAGCCTTTATACCTGCTCCTTTGCTTTCAGCCGTAATCAGCGTTCCCGGATCCGGAGGATTCATTGTGTTTTTCAGGCGAACAGGGATGTTGTTGTTTTTAGCAGGCAGAACCGTTTGAGGGTGAAGTATTTTAGCTCCGAAATAGGCCAGCTCGGCAGCCTCATTGAAAGACAATACATCCACACGCTTTGTGTTTTCAACAAACCGTGGGTCGTTGTTGTGAAAACCGTCTATATCGGTCCATATTTGGACTTCACTGCTATTGAGCGCCGCACCGATTAAAGTGGCAGTATAATCAGAACCTCCGCGCTGCAGGTTGTCAATTTCTCCGAGTTCGTTCCTGCAGATAAATCCTTGTGTGATGTAATAGTTCGCCCTGGGATTGGAGGATATGACTTCATTCAGCTTTTGCTTAATAAATCGGCTGTCAGGCATCTTATCAGAGTCGATTTTCATGAAATCAAGGGCTGGCAGCAAGATTGCATCGAACCCCTCCTCTTGAAGTAAGAGTGTAAAGAGAGCCGTTGAAATCAACTCACCTTGTGCAAGTATTGCGCGTTCTCCAACCTCAGTAAATGCCCCTACCGTGAAAGACTTGATGAAATCGAAGTGCTCCTCCAGAATCTTTTTACCCTGATCTTTGACTGCATTACTTTTGTAAAGTTCAAAGACAACATTGTAATATTTTTTCTCGAGCGAGCTGATCAGTGCAAGGGCGGATTCCTTATTTTTCTTGATAAGATAATCGGATATTTCTACCAGATTGTTGGTTGTACCTGACATAGCAGACAAGACAATCATTTTTTGTTTTCCATCGGTAATTAGTTTCACTACCGATCTCATATTTTCAATTGAACCAACGGAGGTTCCTCCAAATTTAAATACTTCCATACTATTTACTTTTACTGTCCCTTCAGGACGACTGCAAAAATAGGAATTAAAAAAGGTATTGTGCTTATTTTTAGTTTTTTGGCAAAAAAATGAACTTACAATTTGTAAGTAGTTTAAATCGGGATAACTATTTGACAATCTTTGAAATGGCTCTAAATTCAGTTGCAGCCGCCGATCGGGTAAGTTCGAAAAGTATGGATTCAACGGTTGAAATGCGGATTCCTTCCTGATTTAAACGATTCATAGCAATCTGCTTTTCAGTCAGATTCCTTGAACTGATGCAGTCAGAAATGACGACCGGATGATATCCTTTTTCCTGAAGATCCAATGCTGTTTGAAGAACACAAACGTGCGATTCTATACCGCAGATAAGTACGTTTGATTTTCCGGAATGTTCAAGATAGTTAGCGTATTCAGGTTCGTCCATGCAACTGAAAGTAATTTTTTCAATATGGATAAACGATTGATAAAGAATACTTATTGCCTGGATGGTTTCGCCCAGGCCTTTTGAATATTGCTGTGTAAACACTGTTGGGATACCGAGTAAACTGAGCCCTTCCAGCAATTTGATGCAGTTGGTTTGCAGAGCTTCTTTTTCTGCCATGATGGGGTAAAGTTTTTCCTGTATATCTATAACAAGTCCGGTGCAATTTTCTCTTTTAATACGCATAATTGGGGAAGTAAAAATTAGAGATTAAAAATTAAAAATTACAAATTAGTAAGTCGATCGCCACTTCATCTCCGACAAGAACAAATTTGATGTGCAGTATCGTCATTTATTTAAGTTCTGTGAACTTCCTTCGTTTCAGGACAAAATAGTTCCATAGGATACTTTGTTTTGACATCATTGTGGAAGAGCAATTTTTTGACGTTCTGAAGATAATTCTGCGCTTTTTTATAAGTCGCGGCAAATTAAAGTAAAACTTCAGATGAGCGGTAAAGACCCTGACGAATGATCCGAACTCGCCTTTCAGGAGGAATGCACATGCGGCTAAACCATCGAGTAACAATCTAGCCGGCAATTTTGTGGCTAGCTGTATTCCCGGTAGGTTTTTAAATAACAGATATAGGTTGTTGCGAAAATTTAGATGAATTTTCAAGGGATTGTTGTAGTTGAGTGTGCCACCACCTACATGAAACACGACGGAATGGGGAACAACATAAGCTGTGTACCCCAGGTGATTTGCTCGCCAACAGAAATCAATCTCTTCCATGTGAGCCCAAAAATCACCATCGAAACCGCCACATTCATTCCAGACAGATGCCCTCACCATCATGCATGCACCCGACGCCCAGGAGACAGAAATAGATTGATTGTATTGTCCGAAATCTTTCTCCACCTCCTGCAAGATCCTGCCTCTGCAAAACGGATAGCCAAATCGGTCAATAAAACCTCCTGCCGCCCCGGCATATTCAAACTCATCGGGATGGTTCAGACTAAGAATTTTAGGCTGACAGACAGCGATAACGGAATCTGCATCCATCAGTTGGAGCATCGGGATGAGCCATCCTGGAGTTACCTCCACATCAGAATTAAGTAGCAAAAAATAATCGGAATGAAGTTGACGGAGTGCCTGGTTGTATCCTTCAGCAAATCCAAAATTTTTTTCAAGTTGAAGGTATTCAACCGATGGGAATTCTGTTTCAATAACGGATCTGCTGTCATCAGACGATCCGTTATCTGCCACAAAGATCTGCGCAATGCCTGCGGAACTGGCAACAACAGAGGGAAGAAACCTTTTCAGGAATCCACTCCCGTTCCAGTTCAGGATGACAATGGAGATTCGCTTGTTGCCTGTCATTTTTAATTCAAATCTTTAATGGGCCTGCATCAACAATGACCCCAACTTTATCCTTTAACTTTATCCTTATTCCCGCTTATGTTTCCATCTCTTGTGTGACCACAACCATAATTCAGGGTTCTGAATGATCATCTCTTCGATTCTTCGTGTAGCTTTCTCTGTGATTTCGAACGGAACAGTCTCACTTGCGTGCTCGGCAATCACTGAAAATTCCATCCTGTTATATCCTCTCTTTATTTTTCTGAGGTTGCAAAATAGTACTGCTGCGTCAAGCTTTCTGGCTACCTTCTCAGTTCCGGTCACAATAGGGGTATCCTGGTTGAGAAATGTAGTCCAATACTGGATTTCATTTTTGCGTGGGGTCTGATCCATTAAGAATGCACTGGCACTAGCAGTGTTTGCTATGGAATCTGAAATCAGTTGTCGGTACGTATCGGCTCTTTCGAGCGGAGTTATACCAAATCTGGCTCTCATATTGTAATAAAACAAGTCAAAACTTTTGTTGGTCAGTTTTTTGTAGATGACATATCCCTTGTATTTCGAGTGCAAAGGCCAGCTACAGTTCCATTCCCAGTTATTGAAATGTCCGAGCGCCAGAATAACAGGTCTGTTCTGAGATAAATAATGTTCAGGTAAGTCCTGGTTGAGTAAAGTCAATCGTTTTTTTATTTCTCTTTCAGATATCCTGTCAAAGTAGAGCGTTTCAATGAAACTGTCGAGAAAATTCCGATAGAATTTTTTGGCGATCACTGTAATTTCCTTCTTTGATTTTTCGGGAAATGAGTTGGAAAGGTTATGGAATACGACTTGCCGGCGATACCTAATAACATAGTAAATAAGCGGAAAGATGAGATCAGATACCACGTAATGGAACCTTAGCGGAAAGAGTTGAATGATCCACGTGGCTGTCCTTAAGAAGTAATATCCTGCCTTGGCTTTCAAAATCATTTTGGCTTGTAATAATTGTTTTCAATAACAGACAGAAATTCCTTATGGTAGTTTTTGTTGGCAGCGACAATTTCGCCGCTGAAAAGAAAATTATCGTTTCCACGAAAATCAGTTATAATACCTCCTGCTTGTCGCAATATCAGTGCTCCAGCAGCCACGTCCCACGGGCTGAGACCAACCTCCCAAAAAGCTTCAAACCTACCTGCAGCCACATAGGACAGATCCGTTGCTGCGGAGCCCAGTCGTCTTACTCCATGAGATTGTGCCATGAAATATTTAATGGTTTCAATAAATTCATCTGTATTCTTGACTTCGCCGTATGGGAATCCGGTAACAATTAATGCTTCTTCCGTGTGAGTTGCTTCAGAAACATGGATCACCTTTCCGTTTAGCATGGCATTACTTCCTTTCCATGCATAAAAACATTCATCCCTGGAGATTTCGTAAACCACTCCCAGTACGATGTCATTGTCTTCGAGCAAACCTATACTTACGGCATAGGGCGGTGCACCATGGATGAAATTGGTAGTTCCGTCGAGAGGGTCAATGACCCAACGGTACTTTTCGCCCGATTCAAAAGCAGTTCCTTCTTCTGTAATAAATCCCGATCCGGGCAGGATTTTTCTGAGTCCTTCCACGATCATCTCCTCAGCCATCTTGTCTACATAGGAGACAAAATTGGCTTTTCCTTTTAATTCAACTCTTTTGAGGTCAAAGTTGGTTCGTTCGTGTTCAATGAATGCTCCGGCTGTTTTTGCGATTGCGATTACCTCCTGACAAATTTTTTCCAAATCAATTTATTTTGGTGTAAAAGTAACGATTATCCATGGGGGTTGCAATGGCCATTTCAGAGTAAATCAACTAAAACATGTCCGTTGCTGTTGATCTGCTTTAACCGGACATATTTTGTAGTATTCATTAAATCAGAACGATAAGGCATTTCAACTTTGATATAATTTTCTGTCCAGCCGCTGGTGTTTTTTTTGTTTGCGGTACTTTCAAAGAGTACAGACGCAGTTCTTCCCAGATTGTCTTGATAAAACTGAAGGAGTTTTTTTTCTGAGAGCCGAATCAGTTTTAGCGTTCTTAGTTTGCGTTCCGCAACAGGTACAACCCCGGCTATGCCAAGTGCTTTCGTATTTGCCCGTTCCGAAAAAGGGAATGCATGAAATTGTGATACATTCAGATGTTCAACAAATTGATATGCTTTTTCAAAAAGTTCATCCGTCTCGCCATTCATCCCGGCAATCAAATCTACTCCTATGAATGCATAAGGCAGGTATTTCCTGATTTCTTCGACTCGCTGTTTAAACAGAGTTGTACTGTACCGCCTTTTCATCAGGGAGAGCACCTCATCCGTACCTGCCTGAAGTGGAATATGAAAATGGGGTGCTATTCTTTTGGAATTGGCTACTAAAGCAATCATCTCATTGGTAAGTAGGTTGGGCTCAACGGATCCCATTCTGATTCTAAAGATCTCCTCGGTCTGATCCAGCGCTTTCAGAAGATCCAGAAAGGTTTCGCCCGTACTTTTTCCAAAGTCTCCAATATTCACCCCTGTGAGGTTAATCTCCATAATTCCCCGGGAAGATAGATCTTTTGCTTCCTGAACAATGCTTTTTATCGAAGGATTCCTGCTTTTCCCTCTGGCCAAAGGAATTGTGCAATAGGTACAGAAATAATTGCAGCCATCCTGAACCTTCAGAAAACTACGTGTTCGGTCACCAAATGAAGCGGAAGGCTGGAATTCATTGATCTCCTTGAATGCACAACCATGTACTTCGCTGTGCGTATGCTTTTCAAGGTTTTCAAGATATCTGGTGATGTTGAATTTGTCATTGGCTCCCAGAATAAGGTCCACTCCATCTATGGATGCTGCTTCTTCCGGCTTCAGCTGGGCAAAACAACCAATCACAACCACAAAGGCGGCTGGATTCAGACGTGTTGCCTGACGGATCATTGCACGGCTTTTTTTATCGGCAGAGTCGGTAACCGAACAGGTATTGATTACATAAACATCCGCATGCTCCCTGAAATCAACTTTCGTGAATCCCTGCTCCTGAAATGAACGCGCTATGGTTGAAGTCTCTGAAAAATTGAGTTTGCACCCCAGCGTGCCAAATGCAACTTTTTTGTCTTTGAAATTCATTCTAAAGTTTCTAGGCAGCAAAAATACTGAATTTTTAAAGCAGGTCGCTTGCCAGTTCAGCCAGATAACTTCTTTCTCCTTTAAGCAGATTGATATGAGCGAAAATATCCTGTCCTTTCATCCTGTCGGTGAGGTAAGCCAGACCGTTCGACTGCATATCCAGGTAGGGGGAGTCAATCTGCTGTATATCACCAGTAAACACCATTTTTGTACCTTCCCCTGCTCTGGTGATGATGGTTTTTACTTCGTGTGGTGTCAGATTCTGGGCTTCATCAATGATAAAGTAACAATTGGAAAGACTGCGTCCACGGATAAAGGCAAGAGGACAGATAACAAGCCTGTCATCTTTTTGCAGGTCTTCAATGACATGATGTTCGTGGGTGTGTGTATCGAAACATCTCTTGATGACTGCAAGGTTGTCGAAAAGAGGTTGCATGTAAGGAGAAACTTTCTCCTGGGCATCTCCCGGCAGGAAACCGATGTCACGATTGCTAAGTGCCACAATCGGGCGAGCCAGCATGATCTGATCGTAAATATTGTGCTGAGCAATGGCGGCAGCCAGAGCCAGAAGCGTTTTCCCGGTACCCGCTTTCCCTGTCAGGCTTACCAGCTTGATTTCGGGATCCAGCAATGCCTGCAGGGAAAATGTCTGTTCGGCATTCCGGGGTTTGATGCCAAAGGCAACCTTTTTATCTACCCGTTCCAGTCTGGAGCGAAATGCATTGTAATGCGCCAGGACACTGGCATGTGGGCTTTTTAAAATGAAGAATTCATTGGGGAAGGGCTTTTTTTCAATCCCTGATTCTTCTACCGAAAGAAAGTTGTTTTCGTATAATTTTGCAATCAGTGGGTCTTCAAAATCTTTTATTTCGCGGATACCCTGATACAAGACTTCGATGTCTTCGACTTTGTCGTTCTTATAATCTTCTGCTTCAATGTGAAGCGACTTGGCTTTTATTCTGAGGTTGACATCCTTACTGACCAGGATTACCTTCCTCGTTGTTTGCTTATCACGAAGAAATTCCGCAATAGCAAGAATCCTGTGATCCGGAATATCTTCCCTGAAGGATGCCCTGAGCTGTTCTGAGTAGGGTTTGCCAAGTTCAATGAAGAGTTTTCCCTTGCCTTGTCCCAGTTGTGTTCCTTTGTCAATCTGGCTCTTTCCAACCAGTTCATCCAGAATTCTGACGAACTGTCTTGCCTGAAAATTTATCTGGTCATCACCTCTTTTGAATTTATCCAATTCTTCAAGAACGGTAATTGGAATCACTACATCATTATCTTCAAAGTTATAAATGCACTCACTGTCATGCAAAATTACATTGGTATCAAGAATAAATGTCTTTGGGCGCTTCATCTTATCAAGTGTGTTTAATTGAAACATATTCAGGCTATAAGCATCCGGTAACCGTGAAAAGAATTCAGTCTGATAAAGATCAGAAAGGACAGAATTTTCTGCACCGGTGGCTGTGCTTAAAGATAATACTTAAACAATGCGATGGTAGTTTTGACCAAAGGTTTTTTACATCTTTGTATCTACAATTTGTTAGTAAAGTCGTCAATATGCTATACGAAGAGGTTCTCGAATATTTATATGAACATTTGCCTTATTACCAGCGCAAAGGACCGGCAGCTTACAAGGGAAGCCTTGATAATACGTTGGCGTTGGACCGGCTCTTCGGGCATCCTCATCTTAAATTCCGCACTATTCATGTAGCAGGCACAAATGGAAAAGGATCGGTTTCACATATGCTGGCGAGTATTCTTGAAAAGGCAGGTTACAAGACTGGATTGTATACATCCCCTCATTTGAAGGATTTTCGTGAACGCATCAGGATCAATGGTGAGATGGTGCCTCAGGCTTTTGTAATCGATTATGTGGAAAGGTTTTTGGAAATGAACAAAACCGCAAATCTGGAACCTTCTTTTTTTGAACTGACCGTACTGATGGCCTTCGATTATTTTGCCTGTCAAAACATTGATGTCGCCGTGGTCGAAACGGGGCTTGGAGGAAGGCTTGATTCAACGAATATCATCAAGCCTGAGATATCCGTAATCACCAACATCAGTCTGGATCATACGGCCTTGCTTGGGGATTCGCTGGGCCGGATTGCGCTTGAGAAAGCAGGAATTATCAAACCTTCCGTGCCTGTCATCATTGGCGAAACACATCCGCAAACTTCAATAATCTTTGAAGGAAAAGCAAACGAAAACCATGCTGAAATTCAATTTGCAGACCAGTTACTTCATGCTGAATATGCAATGAATTCCATGGATCAGAAACAACTTTTCAACATAAAAGACAAGGATGGAATTCTTTTCGAAAATCTCCAACTTGACCTTCTTGGTATATACCAGTCCAAAAATGTTTGCACACTCCTGTGTACTGTAAACGAATTGCGACGAATGGGATGGAGGATTTCGGAGGTCGATATCCGGAAAGGATTGGATAATGTCGCAGGATCTACCGGTCTGGCCGGACGTTGGCAGACGATTGGTTTCAATCCGCGAATCATCTGTGATACAGCCCATAACGAAGCCGGTATTAGGGAGGTCGTAACCCAGCTACGGCAGACACCCCACAAGAAACTTCATTTTATTATAGGAATGGTCAGCGACAAAGATATTGCCGGTGTCTTGACGCTTTTACCCAAAGACGCAGTCTATTATTTTACCAAGGCCTCCATTCCGAGGGCCATGGCCGAGCACCAGTTGATGAAGATGGCTCTGTTTTTTGGGTTGAATGGCGCTGCTTATGAAGATGTTACTTCTGCCTTATACAATGCGAAAATCTATGCAGACAAGGATGACCTGATATTTGTAGGTGGCAGTACTTTCGTAGTTGCGGAAGCGCTCCCTTAGCATCTCTCAGACAGAAGACATCACATCGATATTTTTTTTATTTTTATCCTTGATTAATCTGATCTGAAATTTCAGTGGTAATATTCATTGATTTTGGCAAAGAAAATGGATAAACCATGTTTTTTGTCTGAAAGCCTGATCAAATTATTTGAATATCCGGATTTTACTTTCAACCAAACAATTACGAATTATGGAAGACAAAAACAACTTCACTCGCAGGGATTTTGTGGGAGCATCCGCAGCTACGGCAGTGGGATTAACCATACTTCCGAATCAGGTCGTAAGCGGACTTGGCCACACACCTCCAAGCGATAGATTAAATATCGCAGCAATTGGTGTTGGAGGGAAGGGGCATGCCAACCTGAAAAACATGAAATCAGAAAATATTGTTGCCTTGTGTGACATTGATTGGAAATATGCTTCCAAAACATTTGAAGAATACCAATCTGCAAAACATTACAAGGATTTTCGTATCATGCTTGAGGAGATGAACAAGGATATTGATGCCGTTCTGATTGCCACTCCCGACCATACCCATGCCGTATGTGCACTCGCAGCCATGCAGCATGGCAAGCATGTATATGTTCAAAAGCCACTTACCCATACTGTTTTCGAATCCAGGATACTTTTGGAAGCTTCCAGAAAATACAAGGTTGTGACGCAGATGGGCAATGAGGGGCACAGCAGTGACAATGTGGCTGATGTATGCGAATTGATCTGGAGCGGTGCCATTGGAACGGTTGAGCATGTCGAAGCCTTTACAGATCGGCCGATTTGGCCACAGGGACTGACACGCCCGACAATGGGAATGTGGCTTCCTGAAGGACTCAACTGGGATCTTTTTATTGGTCCTGCACCAATGAGGCCTTACCATGAAGCCTACCATCCCTGGAACTGGCGTGGTTGGTGGGACTTTGGCACAGGAGCGCTCGGCGATATGGCCTGTCACGTTCTGGATATTGTTTTTGCTTCGTTGAAACTTGGTCATCCCATCTCCGTGGAAGCTTCATCCTCTACGTTTAACAACGAAAGTGCACCTAATACTTCGCTGATAAGATACATGTTTCCTGAAAGAATCATTACGAGTAAAACGAAGATGCCAGCCGTTCAGGTAAGCTGGTATGACGGAGGATTAATGCCTGGCCGTCCGGAAGGATTACCTGACGGGATTGAATTAGGAGAAGGAAAAAACGGAGTCGTTTTTCACGGTTCAAAGGGGAATCTGGTTTGTGGAAACTACGGAAGCAAATATAGACTACTGCCGGAAGAAAAATTTACCAAAATGGTACGGCCTCCCAAAACTGTGCGCAGAGTCGGTACAAGCCACGAAATGGATTGGGTCCGTGCCTGTAAGGAATCTCCTGAAAACAGAATCATGCCTGCATCCAACTTTGAGTACGCCTGTCCGCTCAATGAAATGGTAGTGATGGGCAATCTGGCCGTCAGGATGCAGGGTTTAAGCAAGAAACTGATGTGGGATGCTGCCAATATGACTTTTACAAATCTTTCGGATGATGATAAGATTACAGTTACAAATGGGATTCCGGGCTCAGAACCAAAGAAATTGGAGATCAATGCCAAACAGTATGCCGCTGAACTCGTTAAAACAAATTACAGGAAAGGCTGGAATCTGAATATTTAATTACAGATTACAGATTACAGATTAAAAATTACAAATTTAGGGAGAAGGGTAATATCAAATTAACACAAATGCTAATTTTCACATTTCCACATTCTCAATCTGCCTATGAATAACTCTCTCGAAGTAATCGATCATATTCGGCTGAATTTTTCGCCAGCAGGTCTGGTTTTTCTCAATATTGCCCTATCCTTCGTAATGTTTGGGGTAGCCTTGAATATTAGGTTGGATCATTTTACCAATCTCTTAAAAAATCCAAAATCAGCCGTCATCGGGTTTGTCAGCCAGACTTTTTTATTGCCTGCATTTACATTCCTGCTGGTTATTATAATCAACCCGGCTCCAACGATTGCCCTTGGGATGATTATGGTAGCCGCCTGTCCGGGCGGAAATATTTCCAACTTTATCAGTTCAATGGCCAAAGGGAATGTTGCATTGGCGGTGAGCCTGACAGCTATTTCTACCATGGCCGCAATTTTTTTCACCCCTTTCAATTTTTCTTTCTGGGGTAACCATTATATTCAGTTTTACAATGCACATGGCGCTGCCGGACTGGTCAGGCCACTGGAAATCGATATTTACCAGATGTTCCAAACAGTCTTTATTCTCCTGGGCATACCAGTTGTGACGGGATTAATCGTTCAACATAAATTTCCGCAATTGACAGAAAAAATCAAAAAACCGATTAACAAGGGATCGCTGATTTTCTTTGTGGTGATGGTTATATCAATGCTCATGGCTAATATTTCTCAGTTTATGATCAGTATCCAACTCGTCTTCTTTTTTGTATTGTTGCAAAATGGTCTTGCCATGCTGACAGGATATTTCTTCAGTGCGCTTTTTAAGCGTTCCATACGGGATAGGCGTACCATCGCCATCGAAACCGGAATACACAATTCAGGTTTGGCCCTGGCACTTCTATTCAATCCCAAGATATTTCCACCTGAAATGGAACTTGGTGGAATGGCAGTGATCGCTGCCTGGTGGGGGATTTGGCATATTGTTAGCGGGTTAGGAATTGCATGGTACTGGTCGCGAAAACCTTTAATTGACAATTATGGCAAAGTGGTCGAGAGGATATGAGAATTTGCGGTGTTATGTTCGGTTTGCTTTTTGGCTGACCCATAAGCGTATCATTGTTTCAGGACTCAAGAATATACCCAAAGACAAGCCAATCATTTTTGCCGCCAACCATCAGAATGCTCTGATGGATCCTTTGGCTTTGGTTTGCACCAATCCTTTGCAGACAGTGTGGCTGACAAGGGCCGATATTTTCAAAATCAAGGCAGTGAAATCGTTCCTGAAGTTTATGAAAATGATACCCATTTACCGCATCCGCGATGGCAAGGAAAATCTATCGAACAACGAGGAAATTTTCAACTACGTCACTCAAACTCTCGAAAACAAAGAATCAGTAGCCCTTTTTCCCGAAGCTGCCCATTCGGGGAAAAGACAAATGCTGTCGCATAAAAAGGCCATTCCTCGCATCGCATTCGAAACGGAAGAAAAAAATAATTTCGAGCTTGATTTAAAACTGGTTCCCGTCGGAATATTCTATGACCATTACTGGAAATTTAACCGAACGCTCATTGTACAGTATGGAGAGCCATTAAACATTGATGCATACAAGGAACGTTATGCTGAAAATCAACAAAATGCCATGCTCACATTGCGGGATGAAATTCATGGACAACTTACTCCACTTTTGATGCAAATCAATAGTACGGCTCATTATTCAGATTATGAGGATATCCGGATGATCGCCGGCAAAGAATATGCAAAAAAAACGAATTTCAACTTGGATCCAGATCTGCAAATATTTCAAGCTGAGCAGGATCTTGTTTCAAGAATAGAGCAAGTTGAGGCAAATCACCCTGAAGTCTTTGAGCACATTAAAAAGAAATTAGACAGCTATGTGCGTGAGACCGGAAAGGTGGGTGTATCTGATGATCAGGTTGTTAAAGCTTCATCGACTCATTTTCTGAACTTGATTTTTCGTTTAGTTGGTGCATTGGTTTCCATTCCGATTTTTCTCTTTGGATTTCTGTTCAATGCATTGCCCTATTTTATTCCAAGAATTTTATTTACCAGAAAGCTAAAAGACAAGGCATTTGTGAGTTCCTTTAATTTCGCACTCGGGTTGGTTTTGTTTCCCTTGTTTTATTTGATCGAGTTCGGATTGATTTGGTTTTTCTCCGGTTATTTGATTTATAGTGCATTATCGTTGATTCTGATGCCATTTGCCGGGAAAATCGCATACAACCTGCTCCTTTTTTACCAGGATTTAATGCAGGTTTTTAAACTCAGGATATTCAATCAAAAATCATTTAAACGACTCAAGATTTTACGATCCGATTTTATCTACGCCATAGAATTTAGTATTTCCTAACTATTTGTGCTGCCTGAAAAGCCATTCCATCATATTCATATCGCTGTAGGCACCCAACCATGAGAAGTGTCCGACTTCAGGTAACATTGTTATTCCTGGATGCGCTCCGGCTTTCAGCAACGCCTCCAACATATCCAAAGAACAGAGTGGATCAACAGTCGGATCTTCTGCACCATGAAAAATCCAGATCGGAATATGTGCAATGATAGGCGCCCTGGACGTATCTCCCGCACCGCAGACTGGTACTGCCGCAGCGAATAAATGAGGGTTTCGCTCCAAAGCTTCGTAGGTTCCAAAACCACCCATGGATAATCCGGTGATGTAGATTCGCGCAGTATCTACAGGATTTTTCTGAATGAACTGGTTGATAAGTTCAAACAGCAATTCCAATGGTTTGGCTGGAATAGGAGTAAGCTTCATTTCCCTGCTTCCCCTTTTGCGACCGATATTCGACCAGGTTTGTTTGGCCGGACACTGGGGTGCTAGAATAAATGCCGGATGAGCGATCATCATCTGGTCGGTCGCGAAATTCTGAACTCCCCACTGAAGCTGTTTTTCATTGTCATTGCCCCGCTCACCTGAACCATGTAAAAAGACAACCAGTGGATATTTGCGCGCAGGGTTGGCATCGGGAGTGAGTATCCTGTAGTTGAGTGTATCCCCTTTGCTGTTGATGTATTTCCCCGATTCAAAACGGGTCGCTTGTGCATAAATAGATTGATTGGCAAACAACAAGACTATAAATATTCCGGACGAAATGATTTTTTTCATGATGTTTTACTATTTATTGAAAGTTTGACAATTTACAAATTTGTACTCAAATTAAATCAGATAATTCATTGAAAAATTCTTGCAATCCGTTCATATTGTCGGGCTATTTGTATATTTGTTCAATCAACTATTATCGGCTTTTACTACTTCTTTTTTATTAACAACATCTTTGACCATGACTGAAAAAAGTATCGGGGCTAAAAGCAACTTCGTAAATTCCTTGCTAAAAGGCGCTTTTGCAACTCTTATCCTTACGCTATTATTTCTTCTGTATACTTCCGGAAAATGCTCTACTGCAGAATTGTGGTTGGCACTTCCATTCTTCATCCTTCTTTATTTTACACAGTTCACGATTGGAAGGGAAGCATTTATCAGCCCGATGCAGAATTGGTTCAGGAAAACCTGGTCGAATACCCTCCTTTTCCCGACTTTAATGCTTGCATTTTATACCATTTGGATGTTGATAAACGGACAGAACATGCAGGAAGGCAAGCCATGGCTGCTTGTTTATATCATTTATTTTCCTGTCATCGTGTTTGGTTTGGTCCATGTTCCTGACCGAAAAATCAGTTGGATTGACTTTACTGTTTTTGTACTTGCACTTTTGCCGACAGCCTTTTCAAGTATCAGTCAGAACAGTGATATTCCTATCAATGGAGCCGGATTTGATTCCGTATCCCATGTGATAATTATTTTGACCGGGGTGTATGCTTTTGCCATCGTCAGAGGACTTAAAGATGTTGGTTTTGTACCCGAATTGAAATGGAAATATCTTCTCACAGCCTTGTCTGTATGGGCGGCCTATTATCTCTTGATTTTTGTTTTCGGATCTTCAGTTAATTTTATTGCCATTACAGGTTATAGTGAGACCTTGGATGTAGTTTTGAAATCCATACTTTTTACATTGGTTGGCACTTTTTTACATACAGCACTCTTCGAGGAGTTGTTCTTTCGAGGGATTCTCCAGAATATGCTGGCAAAAAGAATCGCACAGGGAAAATCCTGGCTGATTTTCTGGCAAATAGGATTTGGATTACTAGTGATTGGTGCCCTTTTAGTCGGTTATACCCTGGAAGGAAAAATGAAATGGTTTCCTGCCATGATCACTGTCATTATGTTTGGTTCAGCTTACCTGATTGAAAAATCAGGCAAATATGGCATGGGAGTTTATACATCACTGGCCATCACAGGTGTCACTTTCGGATTGGTTCATTACCACGCCAAATCCATTATTTATATTGGTCTGGCATGTCTGGCAGGATGGGCATATGGGTATACCTACATCAAAACCAAAAATGTTTTCTACAGTGCATTGGTTCACACCCTTGTCAACATTGGAGTACTCATCTTTGGACTCAAAATGATAAGATGAAATTTCATTTTCGATTTTCGATTTTGGAGTTGGTTTATAAATTAAAAATGTTTGATAATGAGGCTTATAACATAAAGAAGTCGATCCAAGTTAACTAAAATGAGAAGTACTTCATCGACAAATTAGCACATCAACTAATCAACTCATTCGTAATGACTTTTAACAAAAAAGCAGGTCGCTGGAAAAAAATCCTTCTGGGTACAGCCATCATCTTATTCTTGGTTTATTATTTCTGGTTTGCTTACCCCTTCCGGGGAATGTTCTTCAATCAACAGCGACATGCTAATCCACCCCTGACTCCTGCATGGGCGCTGGAGTGCTGGTTATGGGAAGATGATGTCAACACGGCTGAACGTGCCGATACCCTTTTGAATGGTTATGCAAAATTTGATATTCCGGTAAGGACTATACTGATAGACAGTCCCTGGAGTCTGCGGTACAATGATTATGAAATTGATACACTGAAATATCCGAATCCAAAGAAATGGTTCCTCGGTCTTCAGGGCCGGGGCTACAGGGTTGTCTGCTGGATTACCAATATGGTCAATAGTTACAGTAAAAGCACCAGAATCAGGGAGTCGGAAGATTTTTTCAGGCAGGCTTTTGACAAAGGTTACCTTGCCGGACACGGAGAAAAAAACAAATGGTGGCAGGGTGAAGGTGGATTCATCGATTATTCGAACCCCGAAGCAATGAAATGGTGGAGGGAGCGTCAGCAAACCATGTTCGATCTTGGCATCGACGGTTGGAAACTCGATGGAACAGCAACCTTGTTCTATACGATGCTGGGACCAATTCCTTTTCCCTATAAATCTACCAAATCAGGTTTGATGTCGACAAGGACCTATATGGATCATTATTACAGGGATGAATACCAGCATGGGTTGACACAAAACCCTGAATTTATTACCCTTGCAAGATCTATAGACCGTTGGTACCATCCGGAGGGATTTGCCCCGTTGGATGCCGCTCCTGTCACCTGGGTTGGCGACCAGATACATGCCTGGGAATCGAAACCCGGGATGACTGCTGAAGGTAAACAAGCGAAGGATCTTGCCTTTGGTGGAGTTGAAGGAATTGAAGCTGCAATCAGGAGTATTCTGGCAGCTGCAAAACTGAGGTACAATGTCATTGGCTCTGATGTGGCCGGATTCTCCGGAAATACTATTCCACCCCGTTTGTATACGCGTTGGACTCAGCTCTCCACGTTCTGTGGCCTGTTTCTCAACGGTGGACACGGAGAACGGGCTTTATGGCACCGCACACCTCAGGAACTTGAGGTAATCCGCAAATTCTCATGGCTGCATACGGAATTGGTGCCCTACATGTACAGTTATGTCGTAACCGGACATGAGGGTGGGAGAGTTCTGCAGAAACCAATCGATGGAAAATACCAATATATGTTTGGTGAAGATTTTGCAGTAACGCCAGTCTACCGTGACGATTTAAAATGTGCGGTAACACTTCCGGCCGGAAAGTGGTATTATTTTTTTAATGATAAAATGGTGGTGGAGGGTAAAAATCCGACCACTTTCGAGAAGGAATATCCTTTGGATGAATACCCTGTCTATATTCGGGAAGGAGCCATTGTCCCGTTGAATGTTGAAAGAAGTTACACGGGCTTGGGCAGTGAAGCCAACAAGGGTTCACTCACATGGCTGATTTATCCAGGTGTTGACAATAAGTTTACGGTCCACAATCCGGATAAAACAGGAAGTTCAACAGTCTCAATGAACAACTTCCCGGATCGGGTGGAACTCATCCTGAAGGAGATGAAAAAGCCTTCCATATTTAATGTTCATTTGGAAAAAAAGCCGGTTAAAATATCTTTCAATGGAGTTGAACTGGCAGATTCTGAGGATTATCAATATGATGCACAAAAATTAAGATTGATTGCAAGAATCAAGGAGGTGAAAGATGGAGTACTTCTAATTTCGAGGTGAATTGCCAATGTGCTGATTAGTTGATTAGTTGATGAGTTGATTCGGAAATGTGAAAATCCGGCAATATATTATCAGCACATTAACACATCAGCTAATCAGCACATCCTCCCATTTTCCAATTTTCACATTCGTTTAAGCACTGCGTTTAACGCATCTTCCTCAGTTGCAATATCCGGTTCTACACCAGCGCCAAAATGGCTGTTTCCCAGTTTATCAAAAAATTGTGCAGTTGGTATGGTAATCCTGTACTGACTGTCCATATTGATTCCCTCAAAAAGCATCGGCATACCGGCACTTTTCTGGCCTGCAATGGTGGCAAGTTTGTCGTTCTTTAGCCAGATTGCCAGTGCCTCTGCAATCCGGGACGTTTTTTGATCAGTCAGAACGAAAATTTTGCCCTTGAAAATTGTCGTTGCAGGGTCAGGTTTCAGGTAACGTCCAGATTCCTGGTATAAATTCTGGTTAGCATCTGGGGGCAGCGCTGCATTTTTGAATTTCTGGTTGTATTCAGTCGGCTTTAAGTTGGCAGAATTGTTATCCAGCCATTTTCTGGTAAGGTACACTCCCCAGTCTGCGGGGAGGGTGGTGAGGTGGTCGGCCAATAATGCTGCGGAAATCAATCGTAGATTTTTACGGCCTCTGGCATCAAGAATCATGACGGAAAAGCCTTTCTTTTGAATATCCTTGAAAAGCTGATCCATTTTTTCTTTTTCTGCAGGGAGGTCAGATAGGTCCAGAAAAGCAATTCCTGACTTCACTTCACGAGCTGCATATATTTTTTCCGTTATCGGATCATTTTCAGTAGGGGAAATTTTTTTTATTTCATAGGGTGCTACAGGGAGTTTTTTGCTTAACCAGAAAAGCGTGGCACCCAATTCATAATCATCAGATATTTTTGATTTCAATTCATTCACCTTACTTTTAAATGAGAGCCAGTCTGATGATTTAACCAAATTGCGATCCCAGTAATATTTTTCTGTTATAGCAAAGGCATTGGTGATCAGGATGGAGTAATCCCGCAGTGGTTGTTCATTGCTTTCTTTTATCCCTTTTAATGCGTGAGTCCTGTTGCGTTTATCAGTGAGAATGCCTGTAAAACTACTTTTCCAGCTTTTGGCCGTCAAGGGAAATGATTTGTCAAGGTAATCGAAACTTCCGTTATAGAACGTGGTATCACCCAGAAAAGTTATTTTGCCTTCGCTGTGAACTATTTCAGGATATCTTAGTTTTCCAGCCGTTTTTGCCAGCATATAGGTGAATGTACCTGCCATCTCCCGAAGTGCATCTTTCCGTGTATGTGCTTCAAAAGTTGAATTTTCAGGGTGGATGGTAATGGTTAACAATAGTTCTTCACCGTTTTCGTTCTGTATCCGCCAGTGGGTTTGGGATAAACAATTGACAGACAAAAGTATGGAAATTAGTAAAGAAAGAATTTTTGACATAATTGAAATTACATGATTTTGCGCCAATATATTACTTTTTGAACTCTTTTTAAGATCGCCGTACGTATAAACCGAATATTCCAATTAATTTTCGGTTTTAACTTTTGATGACTTAATAAATTGGGTTTGGAATTTTTTAATTTATTTTTCATATGCTGGAAATTCTGTTCAAAGGCCAAATTTAAAAGAGAGGCTGTCACCTATTGGGACAGCCTCTCTTAATTTAATCCGGTATTTAGATAAAAACCTGGCGAATCCTAGCCGAGGTTCTGAGCATCAACCACTGCAATTGCAATCATGTTGACCACGTCTCTTACGGTACAATGCATTTGCATGACCTGTACGGACTTCCTGTTACCTACCAGGATTGGCCCCAAGGTTTCGCATCCGGCGATGTGCTGGAGACTATGCATGGAAATATTGGCTGAGCTCAGGTTCGGGAAAATCAAAACATTGGCATCTTTCTCCGCTAGTCTGTTGAATGGATACATCTCCTTGCGGATCTTCTTGTTGACGGCAACACTTAATTGCATTTCACCATCTACAACCATATCCGGGTAGTCCCTGTGAAGAATCTTAACGGCTTCACGAACCTTGGTCGGAGATGGTTCGTGGTTGGATCCAAAGTTGGAATAGGACAACATGGCCACATTGGGTTCGATGTTAAACATCCTGACAACTTTGGACGCCTGTACTGCCGTGTCAACAAGGTTATTTACATCAGGAGCAGAATCCATGGTCGTATCAGCGAGGAAAAAGGTGCCTTTTGGGCTGATGATCAAGTGCATTCCGAAGATCTTGGATACATCGGGTTTCTTTCCGATAATCTCCAGGGCCGGTTTGATTGCTTCTGCGTAACGGGTTGAATAACCCGAAACTACTGCGTCAACGTCTCCGCATTCAAGCATCATAGCCGCGAAATAATGTTTGTCGAACATTTTGTCGACCGCTTCTTCAAGTGTTACACCTTTTCGTCTTCTTTTTTCAAAAAATACCTGGGCATATTTGCGGCGCAATCGGTCGTTCGGACGGTTCCGGCAGTCGACGATCTCTACGTCACCAAAATCAAGTTCATTCTCTTCAATCAGTTTCCTGATTTTCTCCTCATTTCCAATCAGAACGGGCGTTGCCATTTTGTCCATATAAGCTATGTTGGCAGCCTTCAATACCTCATAATCACTGGCATCGGGGAAGGCAACTTTTTTGGGATCCTGTTTTGCCTTATCGATGATCATGGAGATTAATTTATTTTCTGAACCAAGTCTTTGTCCAAGTTCAGATGCATAGGCATCCCAATCCGTGATGTCGATGCGGGCCACACCTGATTCCATCGCAGCTTTAGCAACAGCTGGCGCGATGCGGGTAATCAGACGGGGATCCATCGGTTTCGGGATGAAATATTCACGGCCGTAAACGATATTGCGTGCATTGTAAGCAGTCAACACTTCTTCTGGTACTTTTTCCTTGGCCAACGCTGACAGGGCCCTTACACAGGCGATTTTCATCTCTTCATTAATGGCTCTGGCCCTTACGTCCAAAGCTCCCCTGAAGATAAATGGAAATCCCAGCACGTTGTTGATCTGGTTGGGATAGTCAGAACGTCCTGTTGCAAAAATCAGGTCATCCCTCGAAGCTTTTGCATCTGCATACGCAATCTCAGGATCGGGATTGGCAAGAGCGAAAACGATTGGATTTGGGGCCATGGTTTGCACCATCTCTTTGGTCAGGACTCCTGCCACAGACAATCCGATGAAAACATCGGCTCCAACTAGCGTGTCAGCTAGTGTACGGCATGGAGTGTTGCGTACAAATTCCATCTTGGAACTGTTGAGGTCAGGCCTTTCATGGTGAAGGACGCCTTTGCTGTCACACATCAGGACATTTTCGCGCTTGGCGCCAAGTGAAATATAGAGTCTGGTGCAGGAAACGGCTGCAGCTCCGGCTCCGTTGACAACGATTTTGACATCCTCAATCTTTTTTCCGGCCATTTCAACAGCATTGAGCAAACCTGCTGATGAGATAATTGCCGTACCATGCTGATCGTCGTGCATGATTGGAATGTCGAGCTCTTTCTTTAAACGCTCTTCGATTTCGAAGCATTCAGGTGCCTTGATATCCTCAAGGTTGATCCCACCAAAGGTTGGGGCCAGCGCTTTGACGGTTTGGATAAAAAGTTCGGGATCGAGTGCATCCAGTTCTATGTCAAATACATCAATGTCTGCATAGATTTTGAACAGCAGACCTTTGCCTTCCATCACTGGTTTTCCGGCAGCAGGACCGATGTTTCCCAGTCCGAGAACAGCGGTACCATTGGAAATGACCGCAACGAGGTTACCTTTGGCTGTATATTTGTATACATCATCCGGATTGTCTTTGATGGCAAGACAGGGACTTGCAACTCCCGGAGTATACGCAAGGCCTAAATCCCGTTGCGTCGCATGAGGTTTGGTTGGAACAACCGAAATTTTGCCTGGTCTGCCATTGCTATGGTAATCCAGCGCATCTTGGTTCAATTTAGCCATTTAAATAAGATTTTTATATTGATTGTGCTGATTTTAAAGTGGGATCAAATTTATCAATTTTTTAAATACATTGTTTTAAAATCCGATTTCTGATTTAAGATTTAAGAATAAAGAAACATTGGGAAAGGCCATCAGAATCAAAAATTTATATTTTGCTGTAAATCAGGTTTTATTGTGCTTAAATACTGGTCTACAATGGTCTGAATTTCACTCCTGCATCTTCCGCAAACGGTAGATGCAAGGGTGAATTTCCTTACATCTCCAACATCCCTGGCACCCTTCTTTAAAATCCGTAAAATATCAGTCTCCGTGACGCCATTACAGATACAAACCAACCTGTTTTTTTTATTTGTCATGGATAAAAAAATTATGGGATGGCAAGTTCAACCAGGTAATCGTAATGAACTCCCTTCACCGTATCCACTACCGTGAAACCTATTTTTTCAGCGTATTCGCATAATGTTTCAGGGTCAACAAAAAGCCATGGAAATTTTTTGCCTTTTACATTTTTGTAGCTAAGCTGATATTCCATCTCGCCGTAATAGGTATCTGAAGCAATATCTACCCAGCTTTCGCCATTCTCATCGGTAAAAAGGTACAGCAGGTCTGAGGAGTCGGCCAGGATACGTCCGCAGGGATTCAGGAGATTTTTCAGGTGGTTCAGCAGGACATTCAGACCCGGAAGTGTTTGTGCAACACCGGCGCCATTCATCAGTAACAGGATGGTATCATATTTTTTTTCGGAAAGTGAGTATATATTTCCGCATAAAACGTCAGACAATCCTCTCAGTCGCATGGTTTCGCAAGAAAGGGGAGATATATCGACAGATGTGACCTCCATTCCGTGTTCTTTCAGCCAGATGGAATGGGCTCCGGCTCCGGCTCCGATATCGAGTATCTTGCCTTTGCAGCGTTTCAGAGCTTCCTGTTCCTGTACTGGCATCTGTTCATATGATCTGAAAAAGTAAGCAGGCGAAAGCGTCTCATCCTCGGCTATATCGGTTCTGACAAGTATCTGATCACCTGTAATGCCATGAAAATAGTCATAAACAGCCTTCCCGATAGGATCCTGGTGTTTTTTTAGTACAGACATTTAATTATAATTTTCGATTTTCGAATTTGGATTTTGGATTCATTTTATGGGTCTGTTTACCCGTAGTTTGCAGAAGAGTTTACTGTTAATTTTTATTGCTGAGGGCATCCCGTATTTTTTTCCAGATAGATGGTTTCTCCTCTTCTTTTTTAGGAGAGGCTTCTTCTTTCTTCTGACTGTTTTTAGCCTGTTCGATGCTCTTTTCCTTCAGATCTTCCTGTTTTCTTTTCTCGCTTTTAAAGACGTCCCAGAAACCAGGTTTACTTGTTTTGAGTTCTTCCGCAAAATGGGGAGTATCCAATAAAACCAAATTTTCTTCTGAAGGAGGATTGAATGCAATATTTGCACTCGAAGCGAAAGCCGGATCATTGTAATAGCTTTTGAAAAAACCACCAACAATGGGAAGTGCCATGTATGCACCTTGTCCATGGGCAAGTGATTTGAAATGGACCAAAGGGTCCTCACCACCGACCCAGCAACCCGTCACCAAAGTAGGTGTATAGCCCATAAACCATCCATCCGCAAAGTTCTGGGTCGTACCTGTTTTTCCAGCAAAGGCACCCGGAATATTGAAACGGGACTTGATGGCCTGACCGGTACCTTCAACTGCAACCGCTTCGAGGTAGTGGTTCATGATACGGGCGTTCTCGGTAGATAAAACCTGCTCCGGAACAAAATCAGAGGTGAATTGCTTCAATACTTTCCCTTTTCCGTCTTCAATACGCACCAGGTAGGAAGGCTCAACGGTCATTCCTTCACTGGCAAAACAGCAATAAGCCTTCGCCATTTGCAAAAGCGGCACATCTACGGCTCCAAGGGCGATGGAAGGGAACCGGGGAATATCCGCCTGAATTCCCATCTTCTGTGCCAAATGAATGGTTTCGGAAATGCCTGTTTCAAGAAGTACCTGAACCGAAACGGTATTAACAGATTTGCACAAGGCGCCCTCCAGTGAATAGTAGCCACCGTATTCATTGTCGGCATTCCCAGGTGACCAATCCTGGTAATCGCTGTAGGTTATTTGCTGATTCGCATAATATTTATTGGGCGGCAGCCCGTTCTCCAGCGCGGCGGCATAAATGAATGGTTTGAAGGCAGATCCAACCTGTCTTGCAGAAGTAACATGGTCGTACTGGAAATATCGGAAATCATTGCCGCCGATCCAAACTTTCACTTTACCGTTTCTTGGATCAAGGGCAACAAAACCGCAATGAAGAAGTTTTAGGGAGGCTTTTACCGAATCCATTGGACTAATTCTGACAGTCTGATCACCATCCCATGAAAAAAGTTTAATGTTGGCGGGGGTCTTGAAGATAAGTGCAATCTCCTTGTCACTTTTCCCGGATTCTATCAACCTCTTGTATCTGACCGACCGTTTCATTCCCCGCAATACAATCTCGTTGTTTTTTCCCCAGGGAGCTTCTCCTTTCCATTCGCTGTTGAATGTAGCCTGTAGCTCTTTCATTTGGTTCTTCATTGCATTTTCTGCGTATTTCTGCATCCTGAAATCGATGGTGGTATAAATCTTTAATCCATCTGTATACAGGTTGTATGGAGAACCGTCCTCCTTGTTGTTTTCGGCGCACCATTTCTCCAGTTGGGGTCGGATCATTTCGCGGAAATAGGGAGCCGGGCCTGTGTTGTAAACAAGAAAGTTGTACTTCAGGTTCAGAGGTTCCTGACAAAACCGGTTAGCCTCTGTTTCAGAAAGGTGGTTGTATTTTTGCATCTGCCTGATCACCGTATTCCTGCGCTGGAGCGATTTTTCTGGGTAAAGCCTTGGGTTGTAAGCATTGTTAGCCTTCAATAATCCTACCAGTGTGGCAGCTTGGGGTATGGTGAGTTTGGATGGAGTGGTACTGAAATAGCGCTCAGCAGCAGTGCCGATTCCATAAGTGTTTTCGCCGAAAGGTACGGTATTGAGGTAGAGTGTGAGAATCTCGTTTTTCGCGTAGAGTTTTTCAAGTCGATAGGCAATAATGGATTCCCTGATTTTACTTACAGGCAGGGTTAGCGGTCCCCAGTTGTCACGTCCGAAAATATTTTTGGCAATCTGCTGGGAAAGGGTGGACCCACCTCCCGAACTGCGGTTCGCCATGAAAATGGTTTTTATAAAGACCCTTAAAACGGCCCATTCATCTATACCCCTGTGTTCATAGAAACGGGCATCTTCGGTACATACCAGTGCATTGACCACATTGGGAGAAATGTTTTTGAACGTGACACTGCTCCTGTTCTCAACGTAATATCTGCCCAATACTTTTCCGTCCTGCGACAGAACTTCCGTACCGACAGGCTCTTGGATTTTTACAAGGGTTTCCGCATCTGGAAGCTCTCCGAAGGTACCAATGTACACCAAAACAAACAGGACAGACATTAAAAAAAGCCCGAAAAGCCCGAGTTTAAGACCCCATAACAATATAAATTTCCAGGTGGATTGATTTCCATTCCGGCGGAGGCTCTCCCATAAAGATTTTTTATTCTTTCCTTGTGTAGCTTTATTTTTTTTAACTTCAGACATCTAACGAAAATTCAATAATTTAACATCCGATTGTTAGTAATAAAAATGGAATGAAAATTGTCATTACTGGAGGAACCGGATTCATTGGCCACCATCTTTCTTCCTATCTTCAAGCCAGTGCACATGAATTGGTCCTGATACAAAGGTCAGACCTAAAATTGGGAGTGAACCGAATTTCAAAAATAATCAAATCTTCCGATGTTCTGATCAATTTGGCTGGTTCTCCTGTGATTAAAAGATGGACTACTGCAAATAGAAAGAATATCAGAGACAGCCGTGTGGTCACAACCAGTCTGCTTGTCGGTTCCATTGAATCTTTGCCAGCGTCCGAAAGGCCAAAGTTATTTATATCTGCTTCTGCCATTGGAATATATGATTCGCTGAGAGTTCACACTGAGCAATCCATGGATTTCGATGATAATTTTCTTGCCACTGTTTGCCAGCAATGGGAGAATTGTTTGAAACCTCTTGAAGAAGTGGAACTGAGGAAATGCATTATTCGTATTGGAATTGTTCTTGGTAAGGATGGTGGGATGTTGAAAAAACTATTACCCCTGTTCAATGCTGGTCTTGGTGGAAAGATCGGTTCAGGCAAGCAGGGATTTTCATTTATTCATTACCATGATTTTTGCAGGGCTGTTGAGTTTCTGATTGCAGATGAAGAATGCCGGGGCATTTTCAATCTGACTTCACCCGAACTCTCAAACAATGCCGCATTCACAAAAGTCCTGGCCAAGGCATGCCATAGGCCTGCTTTTTTCACTGTTCCGGAATTTGCGATTAAATTGGTTTTCGGTAAGGCTGCAGTAACCCTCCTGAAGGGCCAGTTTGTTTATCCGCAGCATCTGCTTGATTACGGATTTAAGTTTGAGTATCCGGATGTCGCTTCTGCTATCGAAGATTTGTTGGCAAAATGATTTTCAATATCAGACATTAAATCGGAAATGCATGATATCGCCATCCTGCACAGCATACTCTTTGCCCTCGATCGCAATTTTGCCCATCTCACGGCAGGCTGACTCAGATTCAAGCGTGACATAATCATTGTATTTGATCACTTCCGCACGGATAAATCCCTTTTCAAAATCGCTGTGGATAATACCTGCTGCCTGTGGGGCCTTGATCCCCTTCACAAAAGTCCATGCCCTGCTTTCGTCGGCACCTGTTGTGAAATAGGTTTGAAGATTGAGCAGTCTGTAGGCTGCATGGATCAGTTTGTTCACCCCCGGTTCATCCAGTCCCAGATCTTCGAGGAAGAGTTGTTTCTCCTCGTAACTATCCAATTCGGCGATATCAGCTTCGGTGGCTGCGGCAATCACCAGGATTTCTGCATTTTCATCTGCTACACTATTTTTGAAAGCTTCAGTCATGGCATTTCCAGATGCTGCCGACGCTTCATCAACATTGCAAACATATACTACCGGCTTTCGCGTAAGCAGAAAAAAATCATGAATCAGTTCCTCTTCATCTTCGGTCAATATCAGGGTTCGGGCCGATTTTCCGGTTATCAGAACCTCCTTTAAACGTTCGGCGATGGTTACAGTTTTCAATGCAATTCGATCCTGACCAACTTTTGCCTGTTTCTGTAACTTGGAGATCCTGCTCTCAACAGTTTCAAGATCCTTCAGCTGTAATTCGATGTCAATCACTTCCTTGTCCCGAATGGGATTGATCGACCCATCCACGTGGATGATGTTGTCGTTCTCGAAACACCTGATTACGTGGATGATGGCATCAACTTCCCTGATATTCGCCAGAAACTGGTTTCCCAATCCTTCCCCTTTGCTCGCACCTTTTACCAATCCTGCAATATCAACTATTTCAATGGTGGTTGGAACAACTTTTTTCGGTTTATCAATCTCTTCAAGCCTGATCAGCCGTCTGTCGGGCACTGTGATCACACCCAAATTGGGTTCAATGGTGCAAAAAGGGAAATTTGCCGATTGTGCCTTTGCATTGGAAAGGCAATTAAAAAGGGTCGATTTACCTACATTGGGAAGACCGACTATACCGCATCGTAAGGCCATTTTAATCTAAGTTGATAAATTTTTGCAAAGGTACGATTTTAAACCATGAGTGGTTACCTTTGTCGAAGTTTTGGTGAATTGACAATTGACAGTTGACAATAGACAATAAAAATTGCAAATCCTGATAGAATGCAATGAGACTGGTAGATCATCAATTCCATTCCTGCATAAATTGTGTTAATTTGTGAAATTTGTGGTTGGACAGGGATTAATTTGTATAATTTTGGAAATTTGTGGTCGATAAGGACAAGAATTTAATTTCTGCATTAAAAATTGCAGAAAACAAGGACAAAGCATTCCAATTGCTGGTAAATACTTATCAGCAGCGTCTTTATTGGCATATTCGCAAGATCGTTATCAGCCATGATGATGCTGACGATCTGATGCAAAATGTTTTTATCAAGGTGTGGAAAAATATCGGCAATTTCCGGGAAGATTCTACCTTATTTACCTGGTTATTCCGTATAGCAACCAATGAGTCCCTCAGTTTTCTACAGCAAAAGAAGAGAAAAAATATATTGTCCATTGATGGTGTTTCTGATTATCTTGTAGAAACATTTGAATCTGATGCCCACTTCGAAGGTGATGACCTTCAGAAAAGATTGCAACTAGCTGTATTGCAGCTTCCTGAAAAACAAAGGATCGTTTTTAATATGAAATATTATGATGAAATGAAATATGAGGAAATGGCGGAAGTATTAAAAACATCGGTAGGTGCTTTAAAAGCCTCTTACCACCATGCAGTAAAAAAAATTGAAGCTCATTTTGAGGGCGATAATTGACTTTGCCTGTTAAACCTTTTATCTTTTGATCTGTCTTAGTAATGTAATGAGTATGAAAAACAGAGGATCTGATCTCCGCATTGAGAGTTTTTTTTCATGGATGCATTAGTCCGAATTTTTCTAAAGTTATTTGTCATGAAGCAAAAAAACGAACATTTTGAGGAATTGCCTGGTTTTCCAAAGATGGAAACAGGGTTTGATGTACCGGAAGGATATTTTGACTCTTTCGGTGAAAGGCTCAGGCTGAGAATGGAAGCTGAAAATCTCTCTTCCCGCAGGAAAAAAATCATTTTCTATCTCAAGCCAGCGTTGGGTATTGCCGCAGGTTTGGCCATCATGCTGACAGTTTACATTTATCCTCCTGGAAATCAACGGACTTCCACTCTTGCCAGTGTAAACAATGTTGCTATTGGATCTGATGATCAGTCAGAATTGTTGACAAGTACCTATGCATCTTTGATTACGGATGGCCAGTTTATCTCAGCACTGTCTGAAATGGACGAATACGATGCCTCAAAAATGCCAAAAGAAGACCTGGCTGATTATCTGGCATCCAATTGTTCGGATTTTGAAATTCTTAATGCCAATAAATAACATGAGAACAACCATATTTGTAATTGTGATCCTGTTTTGTTCTCTGCATCTTCATGCGCAGAGACAGATGGATCAAAAAATGATCGAAGAGATCAAAAGTAAAAAAGTAGCCTTTCTGACCGACCAGGTTGGTATAACATCCAAAGAAGGTGAAAAATTTTGGCCTGTTTACAATCAGATGGACAAGGAACGTTATGATCTGATGGATAAAAGAAGGGATCTTGAAGAGTCGACAGATGATAAAGCAATTAAATCTGAAGATTATTACCGTAAACTTGCCAATGAAATAGTGGCTTTCCATGTCAGGGAGGGTAAGATGTTGGAGGAATATAACGTTAAATTCCTTTCAATCCTACCTGCTGAAAAGGTGGTCAAATTGTATCGTTCCGAAAGGAAATTCAGATCCTACCTGATGCAGGAGATGCGGAAGAAGGATGACGATAAGGGCAAGAAATAGAAAGGCTAAAGTTGAAAGGCAAAAGGATAAAGTAAAGAACGCTGCAATTTTTGATTGTGGCGTTCTTTCTTTTAATCTTTATTAAAAAAGAACATAATTTGATTTCTGCTCAAATCTTACTTTATCCTTTTGCCTTTATCCTTTTTCCTTTAACAGGTACTCAACCAGCATCAAAACCTCTATTTTGACCTGTTCTCCGCTTTCCATATTCTTGAGGGTCACGCACCCTTCAGTAATTTCAGATTCACCTGCAAGGATGACGTATTTGACTCCTTTGCGGTTTGCATAGTTCATTTGCTTTTTCATCTTTTCATCCGAAGGGTATATTTCGGATGGAATACCGGCTTTTCTGAGCTTGTTGAGAATCGGAAGGCAAAACTCCTCCTCTTTTTTGCCGAAATTGACAAAAAGTACTTCAGTTGAAATCGAATGGTCTTTTGGAAAAAGTTCAAGTTGTTCCATGACATCATAAATACGGTCAGCCCCAAAAGAGATCCCGACTCCTGAGATACCGGGTAGGCCAAAAATGCCTGTAAGGTCATCATACCGGCCTCCGCCTGTTATTGAACCAATCTGCACATCGTTGGCTTTCACTTCAAAAATGGCACCTGTATAATAATTGAGGCCACGGGCTAAAGTTAGGTCTAGTTCCACCCGAACTTCCACGTTTTCGGCCTGAAGGTAACTGAAAATTGTTTTCAGTTCTTT
>CAIUUO010000180.1 GCA_903902325.1 uncultured Bacteroidia bacterium | reverse complement strand
TGTTTTAGCTCATTTGATACCGTGGGATGATATCTGTAACATCTATCTCAAGCATGTTGGCATCAACAGCACGGGTCGTCCTGGAATAAGTCCGCGAGTGGTCATTGGATCCCTTATCATAAAGCATTTATGCAACCTGGATGACCGGGATACTGTTGATCATATTTCGGAAAACATCTATATGCAATACTTTCTGGGCTATTCGGGCTTCACCAATGAAACGCCTTTTGATCCGTCTTTGTTTGTTGAATTTCGCAAGCGACTGGGTATGGAGAATGTAAACGCGATCAATGAAAGGATTGTTTCCATAAAGACTGGTATTGAATCTGCAAAAAAAGCAACTATTTCCGATCCCGGGCAGGACCCCATTTCAAACAATGACGATCATGGGCCTGAGAACAAAGGCAGAGTGATATTCGATGCAACAGCTTGTCCACAGGATATTGCCTACCCAACTGATCTGAACCTGCTGTCGGAAGCAAGAGAGATGACAGAGAAGGTGATAGACATGATCCATAATCCCACGTTGCATAAGCGCAAACCCAGGACTTATCGCGTGGTCGCCCGCAAGCGTTTTCTTCAGACAGCTCAGAAAAAGAATAAATCCCGAAAGGAAATCCGAAAGGCAGTGGGTAGTCAGCTTAGGTATCTAAAGCGTAATTTGAATTCGATTGAAAAACTTCTGGATGATCATCCGGCCATTACCCTTGCTCCAAAGTATCTAAAATATCTGATGGTGATCAATACTTTGTATGATCAGCAGAAGCATATGTATAGTTCTTGTTCACATAGTGTTGATGATCGCATTGTTAGTATTCATCAGCCACATGTCAGACCAATTGTTCGCGGTAAAGCCCAGGCAAAGGTGGAATTTGGAGCGAAGATCCATGTGTCGGTGATTGATGGAATATCTTTTCTTGATGAGCTAAGTTGGAATGCATTCAACGAGGGCTCACACATGATGGATTATGTTGAACAATATCGCAGACGGTTTGGCTGTTATCCGCGTGAACTGTTAGCGGACCAGATATATTGCAATCGGGCAAATCGTGCAGCATTGAAGGAGAAAGGTATCAAACTTTTAGCTAAGCCGCTTGGAAGACCCTCGGCAGTGACAGTTCACGTAAGTCCGGGCGAGCGCAATCCGATCGAAGGCAAGTTCGGACAGGGTAAGACAGGATACGGGTTAAACCGGATCAAAGCCCGGCTTCAGGGAACAAGCGAAACCTGGATTGCCTGCATCATACTGGTGCTCAACCTGGTCAAGTTGGCCGGGGTGGGCATTCCATGCCTAATAGTCAATGTGGTCTTGCGTTTTTCAGCAAGATTGTGCACAAACGTTTTAAACCTATTTGTAGTCGTTAAATATCTTCGAATTATTTTATGGCCTTATTTATTGAAATCTGGTCGACTTAACCCTTGTTGGGCGGGCTGAGTTTTTCAGCAGACCCTAATTAGGGTCTGCTGAAAAACATTTTCTCTGTTGATTGTAAGCTTTTTATAACGATATTTGGGCTAACAAGTGCAAGGATATATGAATAAGACCTCAAAAAAGCATGCATCTACCCCCAAATATGTCAGCCCCAATCAGCTTGTTTTGGATGGATTTTCCACACCATTTGATAAGGCACTCAATCCAGAAAACCGTTGGGTTGGCAATTATGCCGATATCGGCATAATATACATAATGCCGCATCCATTATAATGCCGCATGGACTTGACAAAGTGTTGATTTCGACACTTAACCGTTGCGACCATGCGGCATAATTTATAGGTTTTCGAGGAAGCTGAGTAATTTATCATCTGGTTTATAACGGCCAGGTTTTGAGGAGAGAGTGGTCATTTTTGCAAGAGCTTTTTCTTTTAGCATCATATCGGCATGGATATACATCTGTGTGGTCTCTATTGATTCATGACCGAGCCAAAGGGCAATCACGGCCTGATCTATGCCATGATGAAGGAGGTTCATTGCTGTGCTGTGACGCAACACATGCGGACTGATCCGTTTTCCAATGAGTGAAGAGCACGATTTAGCTGCTGTTACAGTATGCCGTTTTACTACATGTTCAAGAGCATCCCGGCTCATTTTACCGCCGCGCATAGTAGGAAAAAGAGGATCCTGATCAGTTCCGGATCGTTCCTTGATCCAGTTTTTCATGGATGCAACAGTTTCTCTTCTCAGGGGTGTTGAGCGAAGTTTACGTCCTTTGCCAAGGCAACGAACATGTGCCCCGGTTTCAAGAAACACATCGCCACATTTCAAATTAACCAGTTCAGATGCTCTTAGCCCGGTTTGTAACGCGACGGTCAGCATTGCATGATCGCGGCGTCCGATCCATGTAGAGCAATCAGGAGCATTCAGCAAAGCCTGCATTTCCTTGGCATCGAGGAACTCAACATTGCGCTTTACATAACGTTTGCTGGGCATACTCAGGATTTTCTGGCAATGAAGCATATAAGCTGGTTCATGAATGGCAACAAACCGGAAGAAAGAACGGATGGCAGCCAGCCGTGTATTGCGGCTTCTGGCAGCGTTTTTTCGTGTGGTTTCGATATTGTCCAGAAAGAGTCCGATCATCTCGGCATCAAGATCAGCAATGCTCAACTTAGTTGGCACTTTCCCCATCTTCTCACCGGCAAATTTCAAAAGCAATCTGAACGTATCGCGGTAACTGGTAATCGTGTGAGGGCTGGCTTCCATCTGAGTGTAAAGTTTTTCTGTAAAAAACTTCTGAACCAATGCTGAAAGAGTCATGGCTATCATAGTCGCACCTCCTTCTCCAAAAGATTTTCAGCACGTTGTGAAGCCAGGGCCAGCAGTTCCGGAACGGCTTCGATGTACCAGTAGGTATGAATGACCGACTTATGTCCCAAATAAGTAACCAGCTTGAGCATTTCCTGATCGATATTCTTGCCTTCCTTGTACCAGTTTATCATGACCTTTACAGCAAATGTGTGCCGCAGATCATGAATGCGGGGACCGACCCCATACTTGTGGAATGGCTGTTCTGTGCGCAGACCGATCATTTTACCAATAATTGCAAAGTTGTTCCGGACGGCGCAATCGGTCAAACGAATACCCTTATCAGATATGAAAAACGGATCGGGGGTGTACCCTAAAAGCCGGTCACGTTTTCTGATATATTCTTTCAACTGGTTTTTTGTACACTCCGTAACAGGTAATATCCGGTCTTTCCCATTTTTCCCATTAAGAACCGTAATGATCCCGTTTTTCAGGTCTACATCCCGGTCATTAAGCGCAATGGCTTCGCTTATGCGTAATCCTGTTACTGACACCAACCCGAAGAATGCCGGATATGTAATTGAACGGATTCCATTACTCGATGGTAAAAGTCGTGCCGCTTCGATTATGGAACTGATCTGATCATCGGAATAAATAAAAGGTTGCTTTCTTCTGCAATGACTGGTAATCAAAGACTGAGGGGGGATTTCATGATGGATGTCAATACTATACAACCAGGATGCAAACAACCGGACCATTCCCAATCGCCTTGCCCAGGTATTTTGTGACGCTTTTCCAAAGACCTTTTTCCATTCTAAAAACAGATTAGTGGTAATATGTGTTTCATTTTTCGATTCCAGAAAAGAAACAAATCGTTTCAAAACACGCTCATCCGTATACAGATCATATCCGAGATTACGTCGTATGATCAAATAGCGCTGCAACTCCTGTGAAAGGCTCATAACTGACCTCCTTTCTTCAAAGGCCAGGTTGGTGCAATAGTCAGAAGACCGTTGATATCCTGCCGGGCATATAACAAGGTTGTAGTGCGCGACCGGTGCCGCAACGTATTGCTGATTTCTTCAAGGCTTGCACCTTTTTGCACCAGGTTGGTTGCAAGACTGTGCCTGAGAATGTTGCTGACAGAATGTGGCTTAGGCCGTGGAATATTCGTCTTTTCCAACGCCTGTCTAAGAATGACATTCAAAACCTGTGCACCATCAAAAGGCTTGTGCGGCGGATGATAGGCGACGAATAAATGTCGGGATGTCCCTTTGCGTTCATGTAAAACATAATCTGCGATGGCTTCCCCGATATCCTGTAATAACGGAGCTTTGTCGTGGAATCCTCCTTTTCCCCGAATGACAATTAATCCATTGCGCCAATCGATGTCATCAAGTCGAATGGCGATGACTTCGGTTGATCGAAGCCCCAGACGTGCCATTAATAAAACCATCGCATAGTTGCGCTTTTTCCATTGGTACGTTGATAAGGTCCGTGAGGCTTCGATTAATTCTTCAACATGCTCTGGGGCAAGATGATAAGGAATGCGCCGTGCACATCTCTGGGCAACGCTTGGAATCCCCAGTGCTAGGTTGGTCTCAATTTTTTCCTGTTGGAATAAAAACCGGAAGAAGCTACGGATACCGCTTGCCAATGTTTTATTACGGTAAGGCCTGATCCGTTGCGTCACATGTTGTAGAAAATCGGCAACGTCGATCCCCGTGATTTTTGACAAGTTGCCAAGTCCTTCTCCAAACTTGAAATCAAGAAACCGGTCTGCAAATGAACAATAATTGCAAATGGTTTGTTCGCTTAATCCACGCTGGCGGCTTAGATAAATTTGATACTCAGCCTTGAGTTTTTCCCTTGATTGGGTTTTAAGTGTTTTCATAATTTACCTCCTGTTTTGGTTTAAAAAGAGGTAAAATTATGCCGCATATCTCAATCTTAGAAGTGACGAGATCAATACTTTATTCATTACATGCGGCATAATACCGGTTGCGGCATAATGGATGGCTTCATGTTGGATAATTCGGTTACAAATCTGCAAAACCGCAGGGCTGATTACAAATTTATCTTTG
>CAIUUO010000179.1 GCA_903902325.1 uncultured Bacteroidia bacterium | reverse complement strand
GTTTTCTTATCAGAAGTAAATCGTTATCCAAAGTGTATTTACAAATGAGATTGCTAATCAGTAATTTATCTCATTTTCTTTTTAAAACTGCTTTGGATAACGATATTGATTATTTTGCAAAATTCTTGAGCCATTCCCTGAGTTTCGAGTCCTTTTCCCAGATGCCTTCATTTGCATGAACAGGTATGATATTGGTATATGCAGCTTCCAGTGCTTCACGCTTTTGCTTTGAGTCGGCTCTTGCATAAATTTCTGTAGTCTGTATCGATACATGCCCTAAGATATCACGTATATAAACCAGATTTACACCGGATTTTAAAAGATGCATTGCTTTGCTGTGACGCAACGTATGCGGACTGATTTTTTCTGGTATTAGTTCAGGTTTGAGTATCCGTGCATTATTTGCATAAAGGTTTAGGATATAGGTCACACCTGAGTTTGTCAACTTTTCACCCCGGTTGTTGGCAAATAACGGCCGTTGGTTGTATGCTGGGATGTCAAGGTGGTTTTCCTTCATATAAGACACCAGCAACCTTACCTGCTCATTCTGTAATGGAACTATTCTTTTTTTGTTTCCTTTTCCAAAAAGGGTAACGTAACATGGTTTGTTCAGATTCAGGGATACTGGGGAAAGATCTATGAGTTCTTGTACTCTTGCACCGCTGTCATAAAGCAATGCCAGCAGTGCAAGGTTCCGGCGTCCTTCTTTCGTGTTCACCGGTATCTGTTCCAGCAGGAGTTTGATCCCTTCGACAGTCATGTAATTGACAGAACTTCTTTTTTCTGACCTCTTAACCTTGATAGACAGGATGTTTTGCCATTGTTCAAGGTGCTTGGCATCTTCATATTGCATATATTTAAAAAATGAGTGCAGGGCGGCCAACCGCTGGTTCCTTGTAGTGTTGGCGCATTTCCGTTCTTTCTGAAGCCAGTCTAGGAAGTCCAGAACGGTTTCCCGATTAAAATGGGTGAGTGTCAGCCTGTCTGCTGCTATGTGCCTGACTTTATCCATATAAGTAAGCACAAGAGTAAAAGTATCACTATACGATCTGATTGTATGGGTGCTGGCTCCTCTTTCTCCGACAAGATATTCCGCAAAGAACTTTGTCAGGTATTTTGCAAAATCAGTAGCTGTTTCCATAGTCGATGTCTATTTCTGGGTTGTTGGGGAACACAAAAGATGTTACGGGATTCTCCATCCCGATAATCTCAGGATAAATTTCCTGCACCATTCTTACATATTTCTCCGTTCCTTTTATTGTCTTGTGTCCGAGAAAGATAGATAGAATCGGTAGTGCGCAATAAATATCGACTCCACATTTTACCATCTTTTCAAAGGAGTGGACCGCACTGGTGTGGCGGATATCATGAACACGGGGTCCTTGCTGCTTCCCGATATGAGGTATTCGACATTTCTTCAGGACCCTTTTGAACCAGCCGTATACTGTGCCTTTTGTCAGTTGTTTTCCGACGGTCGATACAAAGAAAAAAACCTCCTTGTCCATCAGGCCTTCAACCGGCATTTGGTTCCTGTATGTTTCATATTGCTTCATTACTTCTTCCAGTGATGGGTTAATGGGCACCATCCGCTGCATCTTGTTTTTGGTTTTCCTTAATATGATCCGATGGTGTGAGTAATCTACATCCACGTTTTTTACAGATAAGGCTTCGCCAATCCTTACGCCAGAACTGTAGAGGAAGCGTATCAGGGCAGGTATGGCAAAAAGGGCGCTGTTCATATTGCTGTTAAAAACAATCATCCTATCACATTCCCGGAAGATCATATCCATCTGTCGATGTGTGAAAACATATGGTATGAAGTCTATATCCTTTTGTTTGGGTAGTCTGGGTATGTGACACTCCTGACCAAGATGGCACATATACCGGCAGAACTGGGACAGGACGGAGTATTTGTCGTACAGTGTCCTGACTTTGTCGTTTACGCGGGTTTTGCTCCATGCTGCGATTTGGGTGCTGGTAATGCAGGCATCCGTAACACCGGTTTCTAAGAAGAACCTATCAAGCTCTAAAAAGGTCCAGATGAACTTATTGAGACCATATCCCATCGTATCCTTCATTTTCAGGAAGCTGTCAAAATAAGGTGCAAACACACTCCTGTATTCAAGCTGTTTATTCATAAAACAGACCTCCTTTCTGCTGATAGAAACTTTCCGATACCAGAGGTACGTCAAGCGAACACCGCATGAGGTTGTTTATGTCTATACGCAGATAGTTCATGGTAGCTTGCGTATCGGAGTGGCCGAGCGTTTCGGATATGACCGGAAGCGAAGTTCCATTACGCAGTAGCTGGCTTGCCAGTGTATGGCGCATAGCGTGGGGACCGAACTTGCGGCCTGTGATGTCAACACCGGATGTTATTATCGTTCTGCTCACTGCTCCATTTATTACCAGCCTATTGATGCAACGGTACGGGGCACAGGCAGACAGGAACACCTGCGGTAGATCGGATACTGGCCTGGCATACTTCAGATAGTTGATAACGGCTTCACCTACATCGGTCAGAAGTGGCAGTTCTATCACCTTTTTTGTCTTGGACTGCGTCAGGCAGATGATGTTCCGGTCCCAATCCAGGTTTTCGAAACTCAGTCCTGCTATGTCTGAAGAACGGAGACCGAGCCGCGTGGCCAAAAGAAGCATTGCATAGTCACGTTTCCCGACCGCACTTGACTGGCCTACTGTATCCTCTATCCGTTTTATCTCATCGGCATCATATACTGACGGCAGTTTTTCACGTTTGGGAAAGTTATTTCTTCCGATGACGTATTCCACATTTCTGTCAATGTATTTCTGCTCGTACAGGAACCGGCAAAAAAGACGGACAGTATTGAGATACTTGTCTTTGCAGTTCTGGGCTGATGATATGAACGTGAGGACATCGTCTTCACTAATGTCTGATACATAGTTTACCGATCTTAATGTAAGGAGATGAATAAAGTAACTCAGTATACGCTGATGCTCATTGAGGGTAAGCTTGCTGCGGCGGAGTTTTGCCTGGGACGCTATGAACTCAAAAGAAACTTCACCTATCTCACCGGGCAACTCGTGGTATACATATTGTACTATCCTTTTTCTGACTTTACCGTATGTAAGAAAGTCGTTCAGTACGTGTACATTGCGGCGAATTGTGCGCATGTAGGAGTCACTCATTCCTGAAATGCCACCTAAAAAATCTTCACCAATGGCAGCATTGTAGTTTACCAAGGAATTTTTATTCATATACTCCTCGATTCCATCACTCCACAGCCGCTGGTATTCCGCAATCCGTGGCTCACTGTAGCCTTCCTCCAAGAGGTAAACTACGCATTCTCTGATAAGAGATTTGATCTCCTGTTCGTCATTCATTTGCTATCTTTTTAGAGAAATGCGACATCGCATCCACTTGAAAATAGCAAATATTATCACGATAATATTATCAAAAGTAAGTCTGATTTACTGATGCTTATGGGATATGAATAGGGATAACTTTGGATAACGATTTACTTCTGATAAGAATACCTTGGCTGTGGATGTAAATACAATTTGTGCAAGGCCGTACCGCCTCGAAATGCCAGACTGGAAGCCAGAAATTTGTCGGAGAATATGGCTGTCAAGGCACGGCAAATAACCAGGTCTTGCTCCACCTGTTCGTTTGTTTGCCATGGTACATTGTTCGACCACTCGGTGATGTAAGCTTGCGGAATCATTGGTCAATTTCAATTTCTGTGTTAACGATAATTTTCCATCGTTTATCTGATGAAAAACCTTTATTGGATGTAGATGCTTTCAAAGGTACGCGAAATAATTTTGCACCAACCCGTTCCAAGGATTGGAATAAAGCCTCTGCCAGCACTTTGTTTTCAATTATTTTATCCAAGATATAGCCTAGTCGTTGAAGAGCAGTGATGGGAACATTTGCTATGATTATTTCATTGAAATCTTCTGGTTTGATCACTTCTGCCAATTCATCCAAAACAGTTGCTACCCTGCTTATTCCTCCAATACGTTTTTCGAATTGAATTAAATCAGTGGCAGTCAAAACAGGATTTGATATTTTAAGATAGCCAGATTCTGTTTTTTTGATTTCCAGCAAATCTTCAGGGATTTTCATTTTGCTGATGTAGTTTAATCTCATGCCCTTTTTCACAGTAGGGCGAAGTACCGGAAAGTTGGTTATGACAAAGAATTCCTGAGGCTGCTGATGCGATGCCCCATGATATGCCGCAGCATTAAGTAGTGCAAGATAATATGGTCGTTCCAGAAAATTCATGAAACTATCAAGGAAAATGGCAGGAGGCAAAATACCCTTTGAAGCATATTGTGGAGGTATAATCAGGTAATACCCTTTGTATATGGAAATAATTTTGCCCTTATCTGCTAATCGCTTCAAGGCAAACTTAATGGCTGTTTCTGATTGTTCAATGAAAGTTTGACGAAGTGTAAACAAATCAAATCCAAACCTGCCCATTGAAAGCTGCGAATCAACCCAGGATTCGAGTCGTTGATTTTCTTTTATCTGCTTCATAAGAGTAAAATTTTGCTAAAGGTAGTGAATTCCGATACTTTTCGCAAAAAATCTATTTAGTTGTTTTCGGTATTTCAAGTTGGTTCCAAAACAGCAAGTATCACGAATTAGTCCGCTTCTTTATGCTTCGAATCAGTTCGTTCGCGACATTTGAGCTTTCGAGCCGCATGATGCTTTCCTCGGCATTGCCGAAGCTTAAAAGGTTGACGCTCCCATACCACACAATCTTTTGGTCCATCACAGCAAATTTTTGATGGATATTTGATTTAAAGACAATGACAATACCGGAGGTCTTTAACAAATCGATTGTGGTCTGCCAAGCGCTCAAATCCTTGTCTTTGAAATCTTCGGCTGGCCTGGTCACCACAACCACTCGTACGCCATTTTTAAGTGCTGCCCTAAGATTTTGCATCATATGTAAAGTACGTCGCTTCGTGACAAAAGGGCTTACAATCAAAATCTCCCTGGAGGTACAGGTTATGTCATTGAAAAAGACTGGTAAGAAATTACTTTTATCAAAAATGATGTCCGTATTTTCTACTGTCAAAGTTTCACCTTTTGCTTTATATCCAATCGAGGCATAGCCGGAAAGACGCTTATCGTACATCTTTTCAAACATCCTAACCCTGACATCCACATAGTCACAAATCAAAACTTCTTTTTTTGTTTTGAACAATCGGTGAAGCCTGCCTGCATATTGCTGTAAGGTTCCTTTCCACGAAATCGGCATAGCCAGAAAGAGGGTGTCAAGCCTTGGTTCATCAAAGCCTTCGCCAATATAGCGGCCTGTCGCAACCAATGTTAGCGGCTTGTCATCTGTAACTTCTGAAATCCGAATCATGGTTTTCCTGGTTTCCTTTATTCCCATACCACCCATGAGCGAAATAACGTCCGGAATCGTATTGCTTAGTGCGTTGGCAAGTGCCTTAACGTGGTCCGTTCTTTCTGTCAGAACAAGGCAATTTCTGCCATTTTTATGACATTGTACCACATCATCAACAATCAACTGATTTCTCATTTCATTTTCGATGATCCCGGCATATAATTCATGAATTGAAATATCTTTATCTTCTTTATCAACCGAGGTATTGAAAGAAGTGAACCGGGGCACAATAAAATGATCAAAAGGCCTTTTCTCTGCTTGTTTTTTTGCATCATCCCGATATCGAATCGGACCACACTGCATAAAGATAATGGGATGATGACCATCCTTTCTGGCAGGAGTAGCTGTTAACCCATAAACGTATTTCGCGTTCACATTTTTCAATATCATTTCAAAACTGAAAGCCGAAACATGATGACACTCGTCAACGATCACCATGCCATAATCTTTCACACAATCTTTTACTTCTCCCAACCTGTTTAGCGATTGCATGACAGCAATATCAATAAAACCGTTCAATGTTTGTTTCCCTCCTCCCATCTGTCCGATAATGCTTTTATTACCTCTTCTTTTTCTGGTTACGGGAATATCAATGTCCGGGAATGGCTCTTTGATTGTCAGAAAGGTTGAAAGCTTTTCTTTCCATTGGGAAACCAGGCTGACCTTGTCAACCAGAATCAGTGTATTAACCTTTTTTTCTGCAATCAGCTTTATGGCTGCGACTGTTTTCCCAAAAGCTGTTGACCCACAAAGTATGCCATCATCGTATTCCAACAATTTTTCAACAGCCAAGGGTTGTTCGTCCCGAAGGGAACCGTTAAATACGACATTGATCTTTCTGCCATGATTGGTTTTATCGGTCCACGATACGTCCATCTTCATTTCCTCAAACAATTTCCTTATGTCCGTTTCACATCCCCTTGGTAAGCACAGGTATTCATCTGTTTCCTCCGAACAAGATATAATCCTTGGTGTATAAAAGGTCGGTAAGCGCATGGCCTGGGCTTTGTAAAACTCGGGATTTTTAAATGCAGCCTGCCGTTTCAAGTGATTCAATGCTTTTGGTGAAAACCCTTCCTTGGGTATAAACAACATGTTGGCTTTTACAATTTCAATTTTGTTGGGAAAATCATTCTTCCTGACTTCCGTCTTTATTTTGTTTTCCCACGGTTTGGTCGCTTCTTCATCGTCTGTCTTCAAAATACCAAGCTCACTCCCCGGACATAGCTTTGATATCAGTTCTTCCAGATTCAAATCGGAGAGTCTTCGAACGGATGCCAGAAAAGCCCACTGATCATCAATCGGCTGAAATTGCTCGTCGATGAAGATGCTGTTGCTCTCTTTTCTTGCGGTTTTTTGCAGAGGTAGTGCTATTAAATTACCGAAACCACCTTTCGGCATGGTATCCTGGTTTGGAAAAAAACGGTCATAAGATTTAAAAGTTATCTCATGCCTCTTATTCATGGCATTGGTAAGGATGGCACTTCCAAACTTCCGGGCTAAAGTAGCGGGTAGTGGATGTTCAAAGAAAAACCAGGCATGGGCTCCATTTCCGGACCGTGACCTTTCAACTGCAATGGGAATCTCAAACAAGGAGCATACTTCTCTGAGCATAGTTATATCTTTTTGCCATCCTTCATCGACAAAATCGATAGCCAGGAACCAGCAGGTTTCATCACAGAGCATCGGATAAATCCCGGCAATAAGATTTTCCCGGCCGCGTAAATGCGAATCAACGGCCATTTCATTCAAAGGCAGAAAATCCTGATGTTTGCATTCCGAGTATTTTATTCTTGGTTTCTGACAAACGCCCTGTTTCCATTCTGCGCCGCAAGCAGGCGAATACCCTGCAGTCCCTTTGACCTTATTTTCCCATCTTTTGGCAAACACGTCGTCTCTTCCCCTAAACAACGACATAAAGAGACTGATCTTTGCAAGAGGGGCAGATCTTTTATTTATGGTTACAGCGGAAGTGAATGTCTGTTCTTCTATTTCCTGATCAAATAATTCAGGTTCCGATGCGGGGGAATTTCCAGAGACTGCATTGTGACCAGAGAGGGCTTCAACTGGAGTGAAATCCTCACCTTTACGTTCGTGGTCCACTTCAAGACCCAATTGAGTTTTTAAGCGTTTTAATTCTTCTTTCAAACAACTATTCTCAATAATTAATTTTCGGAAGTTTTCAGGCAATTCCTTGTTATCCAAGATTTACATGATTGGTAATTTAAAATTTATTTATAGCCATCTATTGTATATAGATGTATTGCCCACTTTGTAACAGGGGATGTTATAAACTTTGCGGCATATTTTAGAAGGGTATGCCGCAGGGGATATTATTTAATAAATAGTATACCCTTTTAAAAACAAGAAGAACTTTCGTTCGTGGTATCAGACGCAGAAACTATACAAAAGGTTGCATGGGGGTTTTGAAATGTTTTATTTTATTGGTGTTTTTATTCAATAAACTGTTTCAATTTTTCTGTTTTTTTTATTTGAATTTTTCTTAATTTTTCTTTTTGAACTTCTATTTCTACTGCTTTTTGTGAAACATAAATTTCTTCTCTTTTAGTAAATATTTTCATTGCGGAAAGAATATCTTTTCTTTCACCATAAATTATAAAAGATCCAAAGCTGAACATTGCAATTAATCC
>CAIUUO010000178.1 GCA_903902325.1 uncultured Bacteroidia bacterium | reverse complement strand
TGTGACCTATTGTGCCTATGTGGTGAAAAAAAATCAATTTTTCCTTCTAAATTTGATCTTGCATTCCAAACCCGTTTTTCTAATCCCATGCAAGAAAAAGTCAACGAGCACTACCGCACCAACATATCGGCCCTCGAAACCGAACTGCAATCCATCAAACGCACCCTCTCGCGCCTCTACCTCCTGCGCCTGCTCACCTTCCTCGCCTTCGTCACCTTCCTGGTCCTTTACATCCGCTCTGAAAGCCAGTCCGTCCCTTCCGTCAACTCCGTCCTTCCTCCCTCCTTCTTTTCCGTCCTTTCCGTCATCTCCGTCATTCTTTTCCTTCTTTCGGTAAAGCTCGATTTAAAATATGCTTTAAGCGAACGCTACGCCACCAACCAACTCCAACTCAACCGCACCGAGCTGCGGATCCTCGACCACCAATACGCCGACCGCGAAACAGGCGCCGCCTACTGCCACCTGAATCCCCACCTGGCCGCCGACTTCGACCTCTTCGGTCCGGGCTCGCTTTACCAGTACCTCAACCGCTGCTCTACACTGGGCGGGAAACAGAAGCTGGCCGAAGGACTCTGCCAGATGCGTCAGGAGGAGGCCCTGATCCGGGAGAAGCAGCAGGCCATCCGCGAACTGTCCGGCAAGCAGGAATTCGTGTCCGGATTCCGGGCCCACGGGATGTTCATCACCGAGAAGGGCAACGAACTCGAAAGCATCGAAACCTGGCTCCAGCAGGACGAATCGACCCCCTCCATGCCTTCTTCCCGCTCCATGCCCCATGCCCCAAGCCCCATGCCCTCTTCCCACCCCATGCTCTATGCTCTATGCTCCATGCTTCCTATCCTTAACTTTGCTTGGATTGCATTGGTCATCTTCGGCACCTTCTCCGTCAACTCACTACTGATCCCTATCCTGGGGAGTCTCGCCATCGTCGGCACCCAGCTGAAGACCATCAACAAGGCCCATGCCCTGCTCAGCAAGACCGCCGGAACACTGAAAAGCTACACCACCATCATCCGGCTCATGGAAGCCGAAAAGTTCGAATCCCCTTACCTCACCCGGCTGCAGGGCAAGCTCTCCGGCAACGGCACGACGGCCGGCGAATCCCTCACCTCACTCTACAGGTTACTGGGCAGTTTCGATCAGCGGCTAAACCTTCTGGTAGCGTTGTTCCTGAACCCCCTCGTGCTCTACGACATCCAGGTGTGGCTGCGGCTCGGGAAATGGAAGGCGCGGCACAAAACCGCAGTTGCCGCGTGGTTCGAAGCCCTTTCCGAGCTCGACGCCCTCGCCAGCCTCTCCGTCTATGCCTTCAACAACAGCGGGGCCGTTACGTACCCGGAAGTCGCCAACGAAGCGTTTACCTTCGAGGCCACTGAGATGGGCCATCCGCTGCTCCACCCCGCCACCAGGGTCTGCAACAATGTGAGTTTCTCGGGGGCGCCCCGCATCCTGATCATCACGGGCGCCAACATGGCCGGCAAGAGCACCTTCCTGCGCACCCTCTCCGTCAACCTGATCCTGGCGATGAACGGCGCCCCGGTCTGCGCCGCAGCCTTCCGCTTCACCCCCTGCGACCTCCTCTCCAGCATCAAGATCCAGGACTCGCTCTCCAACAACGAATCCTATTTCTATGCCGAGCTGGTGCGGATCAGGGAGATCATCGAACACCTGCACGGCCATCCCCGCACGCTGGTGGTGCTCGACGAGATCCTGCGCGGCACCAACACCCGCGACAAACAGACTGGCTCGCGCGGACTGCTCGAAAAGCTGATCTCGCTCAACGCGGTAGCGATCATCGCCACCCACGACCTTACCCTCGGCGAACTCGAAACCACCTACCCCGGCGCCGTGCTCAACCACTGCTTCGAAGTCGAGCTCACCGGCGACCAGCTGATCTTCGACTACAAGCTCAAACCCGGCATCAGCCAGAAACTGAACGCAAGCTATTTGATGAGGAAGATGGGGATCATTGAGTAAAAAGTTGAGAGTTGACAATGGACAATTGACAATTACGGTATTGCAGAGATGCAATCCACACCAACCAAAAAATGATAGAATTCTCGGATAGAAAAACCTTATTTTCCCTGACAACCTTAGTGTCCTTCGTGTGATCTTTCGTGTCCTTTGTGGTAAAAAAACAGGAATTTCACCACTAAGGACACAAAGGCAAGCACAAAGGTCTCGAAGTAAGTCATTAAAATTGATAAATTTGGCTCAAATTAAAGATGATGGATATAGACACTATTTAAACCATGAGCAATACAAAAATATCCATACGTTTTTTTGACGACCGCGAAGTGCGGGCCGTTTGGGACGAGCAAAACGCCAAATGGTGGTTTAGTGTGCTGGATATTGTGGCCTTGCTTACCGACCAGGACGACTATACCAAAACCCGCAACTACTGGAAATACCTTAAAGCCAAATTAACAAAAGAAAACACTCAAGTGGTTAGTGCCACTACCCAGTTGAAATTTCTTGCACCTGACGGCAAAAGGCGCTTAGCCGATATGCTCGATTACAATGGTATTATTGCCCTGGGAAAAGAATTCCCTGGCAAAAAGGCAAACCGGTTTATTGAATGGTTTACATTCAGCGATGAAAGTATTGACGGGAAAAGCAAAACAAAAGCGTATGCCCTGTTTGAAAGTTCTTTGATCAACAACATCGAAGTTGGCACAACCAAAGGCCTGCAACAAATACATGCTTATTTGTTCGGTGGATTGTATGATTTTGCCGGACAAATCAGACAAAAAAACATTTCAAAAGGTGGTTTTCAGTTTGCCGTATCACGTTTTTTAGGCGACACCTTAAGGCAAATAGATGCAATGCCTGAAACTACATTGGACGAAATCGTTAACAAATATGTAGAAATGAACATTGCACACCCCTTTATGGAAGGCAATGGCAGAAGCGCCAGGATATGGCTGGACCTGATCCTGAAAAAACGCCTCAAAAAATGCATCGATTGGAGTATAATAGGCAAGCGGGATTACATGAACGCCATGATGTTAAGTCCAACCAACAGCAGTGTTCTGAAAACACTTCTGAAAAAAGTGCTCACGACCAAAATTAACGACCGCGATATGTTCATGAAAGGGATTGACTACTCCTATTACTACGAAGAAAATGACCAGTAAAAACGGCGGAAAGGAATCCCCGTTCCCCCTCGTTTGAACGCAGCGGTAATGAAGGGTAGAATGATTATTCTTTGATTACCAGAAGAGCCGCCCAACCGGGCGGCTGTACAATTTAATTCTATCTTTTCTTTAGAGACGTCCGGCCGGACGTCTTTACTCCACACACCAGAAGCCTGTACAGCCGCCCGGCTGGGCGGCTCTGAACACTTCTCAACATCCCAAATTTGTAATCCATGCCTTAACAATGGCCAATGGCTCACGCGGACTGCCGAGTCGGAGTTGCACTCGCCCGATCGCCCCTTCAAACACTCGTCCCAGTCCCCCCGTCCTCCCGACACCCACGACCAACCCCTCGGCAAACTCGAAACCGCCTACCCCGGCACCGTACTCAACCACTGCATCGAAGTCGAGCTCACCGGCGACCAGCTGATCTTCGACTACAAGCAGAAACCCGGCATCAGCCAGAAACTGAATGCAAGCTATTTGATGAGGAAGATGGGGATAATTGAGTAAAAAGTTGAGAGTTGACAATGGACAATGGACAATTGACAATTACGGTATTGCAGAGATGCAATCCACACCAACCAAAAAATGATCGAATTCTCGGATAGAAATACCTTATTTTTCCCTGATAACCTTAGTAGCAAAACAAAACCACACCATTCCAGAACCTTAATACCTTAATTTATTGCCTGCCAAATAGGTTGAATAAGGTAATAAGGTTGGTTATCCGTTGTTCTCTCCTTTTGTACTAAGGTATCTTGATGAAATAAGGTTTTAGATTATCAATATTTGAGTAACCAACAACAGTAAATGTTTACATCTGCCCACCTATCACATCTAAAGACTTAGCTATTTAGATTCCAAAATATCCGGTTTCACCACAATGTTTTTCCTTAAGGTGATTGATTTTCAATATTATTATGTAAGTTTAGTGTTTATTTAACCTTCATGACACCTGTCTGCTTTACAATCAAAATATACATTATTGGGAAGGATTGTGTATGCAAACAAGTTATCGGAGTGCATAATTAGACACCAGAGATAAACTAATTTAATTTATTATGTATCTGTTCTTTGACACCGAAACAACTGGACTTCCCAAAAATTGGAAAGCGCCTTTAACAGATTTAAATAATTGGCCAAGACTTGTTCAATTAGCTTATTTGTTATATGATAAAAACGGGAATAAAATTTCAGGGGGTGACAATATCATCAAACCAGAAGGTTTTACGATTCCGACCGATGCATCTAGAATACATGGGATTTCGACAGAAAGAGCAATTCGAGAAGGCATAGCACTTCAAACTGTGTTACAAGATTTTCAATCTTTAATAAATCAAACTGAATATCTTGTTGCACACAACATGAGTTTTGATGAAAAAATAGTTGGAGCAGAGTTTCTAAGAAATAGAATGCAAGATGGCACTTCGACCAAAAGAAAGATTTGCACAATGCAAAGTTCGACAAACTATTGCGCCATTGACGGCCCTTATGGATATAAATGGCCAAAACTTTCTGAGTTACATTATAAACTTTTCAGAACCGGTTTTGAAGAGGCACATAATGCAGCGGTTGACATTGCAGTAACAGCAAAGTGTTTTTGGGAACTAAAACGATTAAATAAAATATAATATGTCTATACAGAGCAAAGCAGATTGGTTGAGAGGTTATCTTGAATCCCTTGAATACAGCGACAGTATTTCAAAACGTCAAATCCAGTTATTAAAAGAAAAACTTAATCTTCTTTTGGAAGAAATCGATAATAATGACTTTGATGAAGGTTTTGATGATAATGATAATAGTGACTTAAACAGCAAAAAAAACCAAAACACTTCTAGTTCCTCAAGTGGTGTACCTGATGACTTGCCGTTTTAATAAACCAGTAGCCGATCTAGTTGAAAGCACCACCAATAATGACTGACGGAGATAACTTGTCACACATCTGTATATAAAGTTTTCGTCTACTGCAGTTCACCTTTTGTCAGAACTGCGAAACCACTATAAATAATATAATACATATGCCTTCACTTTACAGATTTACAAATTTTGAATCCTTTGTTGATATTATCCAACGAAAAGAACTCACCTTAGTTTCACCTTCCCTATGGCCTGACCCTTACGAGGGCTATTTATTTGCGGCTCTTAAAACATCTGAAGGAAGAATTAGGGTTACCAAGGAATTGGCAAAATACAAAGATCCTGAATCCGTGCAAAGTGCTCTTGACATACTCTCCAAGATGGATGCGATGTATTTCGGACAATGTTGGACCAAAAAACCGGAAAGCGATGCTCTGTGGAGAATATACTCGCATGACAACATGTCTGTCAGGGTTGAGGTGGATCAAACCAAATTTTTTTCTCTCGACAGAGTATTCATAGATGATGTCGTGTACCTCCTCAACCTTGATTTAGAAGGTGAGGTTCGTGCAATTTTATCCAAAGATGGAACTGGCATACGAGGCCGTAGACCCCTGTTAACTAAACGCGATGAATTCCGACATGAAGACGAAGTACGTATAATCGTTCACGGTGACGCTCATAATGATATCCTTGTAGTATCACCACCGGAAGAGGTTAAAGCATGGGAGGCAGCTATTTCTCAAGCATTATTAGAAGGCACGATGTTCCCTGAAGAAGCAGATTCATTATTAGCTACCGTTAAAACCAAACGCGGGCCAAGACCAAAACAAGTAAGAATATCATTTGCCCATATTCCAGAATTTATAAAGTCTTTAATGCTTCATCCTCTTGCACCGCAATGGCTGAACGAGACACTTGAGGAATACTGTTGTTTGAACGATATTAGGTATTTGGGCAAATCAAAAATGTATGAGTTTATCATTTAATAGGTAAATCCTCGCTGGCGCGGCTTTGCAATCCGTGCCCTTACAATTGTCGCTTTGCCTTATAAGTAACCAACCGTTTCATTCTTCACCAGCGTCCTAACCAACCAACCATGAAAGTTGCAACCTGGAACCTAGAAAGACCGAAGTCAAATTCTTTCCGGAACTTGAAGATAATTGAAATACTTGAAGAATTGGATGCAGACATTCTGATAATAACTGAAAACAACGACGCCATAAATTTAGGCGGGAAATATTTTCATTTCCACACAGACGAATTGCCAAAACCATATTATTCGAGTGGAGAAAGAAGAAGCAGCATATACTCCAAATACCAATTTATCCGCTCCTACCAGACATACAGATCTGATACAAGCTTGTGCCTTGAATTCGAATCTGAAATCGGAAATCTCCTGGTTTACGCAACTGTTGTCGGAATTCATGGGAATAGGAGGCCAGAATATTTGACAGAGTTGGAACTTCAAATGAATGACCTTGAAAGACTGTCAAACCTCAATAAAGCAATTTTCTATGCAGGCGATTTGAATATGTCTTTTTCAGATAATTACTATTATACAAAACTGGGACGGCAAACCTTCCTCAATGCATTCAGAGACTTTGATTTGCTAAATACTACTGCTGATATTCCTCAAAATATTGATCACATTGTTTTATCTAAATCTATATTGAAAAGTAAGAAGGTAATTGAGACAACCTGGAACTTGGATAAAAAGCTAAGTGATCATATCGGGGTTTGTATTGAGCTAGTTGATTTGCCAAGTCCTGCTTACTCTGAAACTGATTTTTAAAACAATATATTAGGAACAATGTTAATTTACGAAGAAGATGATTATTTGAGGGCACTTGGGAAATACAGTGATCTACCCATTAGAACATGGCTGTTTCAGTATTTTGAGTTGTACAAAAGCACATTAATCTGGCCGCCAGGATTGCCTCCAATCAATAGAACCAATTTAGTCCCAGGCACTTTAAGAACAAAGTTTAATTCATTTTATCGTCAAAAGCTCAAAGAATTTGAATATGAAATGGATAATGAAAAACAAACTCTTGAAATTCGCTAAATAAAACATTTATAATCAGATGAACTTTAAAAACCCTCCCCCACTAGCGCGGATTTGTAATTCTTTCTCATTTATCTTAATATTGTGATTATTGAATAGTCATTTAATCAAAGACCTTCATACAATTAGAAGATATGGAAAAAATAACATACATCCTTGGTGCAGGTTTTTCAGCACCTGCAGGTTTGCCTTTAATGAATAATTTTATTCTAAAGGCAAAAGATATGTACTATTCTAACCCCGACAAGTTCAATCATTTTTTAAGGATCTTTAAAAAAATTGACAGTTTATCTAAAATCAAGAATTTCTTTAAAGCTGATTTATATAATATTGAGGAAGTATTATCTCTTTTTGAAACAGAATCTATTTTATATAGAAATACAAAATTTAAAAGCGAATTTATACAATTTATAATTGATGTCATCGAATATTACACATTCAAAGACTTAGAAATTAATTTTGCAAATTATACAACTGGTTACCACTATTCTCTTTTAGGCGATGATCATATAAAAAAGACATATGGATGTTTCGCATTAAGTCTCCTTGGATTAGAAATCAATAAATCTGGTGAATTAAATGAATCAGAATTTCAAATGCAAAAGACATTAAATAATAATGTAAGATATAGTATTGTTACATTAAATTATGACACAATTTTAGAAAATTGTTTAGAGTCAGCGCTTAAGAAATATCATTTGCATGAAGACATAGGTTGGAACAAAGAAAAATACGATGCAGACTGGAAAGAAACACATCTCATCAAACTTCATGGATGTGTGAAAAATAAAAATATTATTCCTCCAACCTGGGCTAAAAGTACAACTGAAGAAATGGTTAAAATCTGGAGAAATGCATATAATGTAATTAAAGATTCAACACAAATTAGAATCATTGGTTATTCTCTACCTGTAACAGATTCAAATGTGAGGTTTCTCCTAAAAAGTGCCATGCTAAAAAATCAGTGCTTGAAAAAGATTGACGTAATTAATTTTGATTCTTCACGACAAGAAAATAAAAAACTGTATGATGAATTTATTGATTTTAACTACTATAGTTTTAAAAATTACAACTCTCAAGATTATTTAAGGGAAATTGCAGACCCTACTTTTTCGGGAAATATCAATTATAACGGTGTCAGATTTAATAAGCTTGAGACAGTACATGAAGTTATAATGAAAAGATAAAAAGCCTTTCTCCCCCATGCTGGCGCGGATATGCAATTAGGAGTGTTCGGA
>CAIUUO010000177.1 GCA_903902325.1 uncultured Bacteroidia bacterium | reverse complement strand
TTCAGCATGGCGAAGATAGAATCCCCAGGCAGGCAATTCACCGAACATGGAGAATTCGGGATAGCCGGCTTCGTTTTCAGGAACAGTACCGATGTCATCCAGCGGAATATGGGCAATTTCCTTGCTGGCTTTTCCGCCGTAAGTGATTTCAATGTTTTCCAGTTTGACATCCTGTACCGGATATCCGAGTACCCCGACAATGGAGGATGGAACGAGGTTGTAGGGAAGGAAAGGATGTCCGTAAATGTGGAAGTGGGAGGGGCGTTTGGGCATTTTATCCACGCCGGGATTCAGGTGATCGGGAGGTCCTTCGATCGGATACCCCTGATCCGGTTTGTATAGTGGGATTTCCGCCTTCACGTTGGCGATGTAAACTCCTTTGAGTGTTCCAACTTTGCCTGTCGTGTTCCTGTGACCGCGGCGGATAAAGATGGCATTCCCGGTATTCTTTGCGACCACGTTCCGGATGTCGATGTTTTCCATAAATCCTCCATCCACCGACTCCAGTGCGATGGCAGAACGGTAGGTATCGAAAACCGTGAGGTTGCGTACCCTGATATTCCTGAAACCTCCGATATTGGAGGTACCCAGTTTGAATCCGTTGGCGCTTGAACGAACCGTGCAACTGTCGATGAAAATGTCCTCACAGAATGATTTCGGATTTTCTGATTTCAGGCAAATCCCGTCGTCTGAAGCGTTGATGAAGCAATTGGTAATTTTAACGCGTTTTGAATCAGTTACATCCAGTCCGTCGTTGTTCCAATAAGCCGTACTCTGGACCTTGATCCTGTCGATCAAAACATCTGTACACTCCCTGTAGTCCTGCACCCAGTTGGATGCATTCTTCAAGGTAACTCCCGTGACTTTTACTTCAGAGCATGACCGGAAATAGAGGACCAGAGCCCTGGCCACTCCAGGCCTTTTCACCAACCAGATGGTATCCTCTTTCAGTTCGCCGCTCCTCAGTTTTTTGAAGATATCCAGCATCAGTTCCTGGCCTTGGCCGTCAATAATTCCGGTTCCGCTGATACTGATTTTGTTTTGATTGTTTGCCGTGATGAGGGACTTTCGACCCGTGGCATAGTCATTCGTCTTGTCTGAACCCAACAGGCAGGATCCAAGTTCAAGATGCAGGTCCACGCCTGATTTCAGGAACAGGGTTCCGGTCATGAAGAGTCCCGGAGGGACGATTACCCTTCCTCCACCGGCGGCAGAAGCTTCATCTATGGCTTTTTGGATGGAGGCGGCATTGTTGGTCACTCCGTCGGCTTTTGCGCCAAAGGAAGTGATGATTTTGTCCTTTTCAGAACTGAACCCGCTTGCTGCATAGAGCAATAGGGAGAGAATCAGCCAATTGGTTTTCATTTTGTTATGGTTTACAATGTTTTTTTTTCAGGATTTACGGTTAAGCGTCCTTTTCTGCCACGAAGACACCAAGGCACGAAGGTTTCACCAAGACAGAAGTGTAATATCAAATCTTTGTGATGCCTTAGTGTCTTCGAGCCTTTGTGGCATTTCCTTTTCTATTGGAGTGGACTTAGTCATCATTATTTTTGTTTTTCGATTTCACTTTGACATTCTTTGGAGGATACAATATTTCAGCATGAACCTTTTCGAGGTATGCCATGAGCCTTGCTTCCAGCTCTTTTGCCTTTTCCGGAATGGAAGGAGCCAGATCTTTTAATTCGCCCGGATCGTCCTTTAAATTGTAGAGCTCAATCTTCTTCAGATTCCAGAATTTGATTAGTTTCCAGTCGCCGGCACGGATGGCTGAGTGTGGCTTTCCAAAATAGTGAAATACAAGTTCATCTTCCGGCCTTTTGAATTTGTCTCCATTTCCGTTTTCCAGCAGAGGCCTGAAACTGGTCCCATCCAGATTGTCGGGCAGGGGTTTTTTATTTCCGGCCAGGTCGGCCAGGGTAGGCAAAATATCCCATCCGGTAACCGGAATATCGCACTGGCTTCCTGGTTTAATGCCCGGTCCGATTACCATGAAGGGCACCCTGATCCCGCCTTCGTACAGGGTCCATTTACCCCCTCTTAAAGGATAGTTGTTGCTGGGTATTTTGAAGGTGGAGGGATGATCAAACTTGTTTTTTACGGGAGGAAAAGCTTCGACTCCCCCGTTGTCTGTCATCAGGATCAGATAGGTATTATCCGAAATCCCGAGTTCATCCATTTTGTCGAGAATCGTACCAATGGCACCATCCAGATTTTCCAGCATTCCGGCAAAACCGGGATTGTTGTGGATCGCACCCTTCTTTTTCTGAAGGTATTTCTGATAGGCCTCCTCCGTGGTTTGGAAATCAACATGCGTGGCATAGTGAGATATTTGCAGATAAAACGGATGGCCGGTTTTTACCTGGCGGCTCATGAAATTGACAGCCCTGTTGGTGATGGTTTCAATCCGTTTGGGATCATTGTTCCGAAATATATCGGTCCATTTCGTTTCCTTGGTTGAACCCAAATCACCATTGCTGTTCCCGGTGTTTCCGTCACTTTCATCATAACCGATATCCTCAGGAAAAATGTCGGCCCGCAAGTCCCATTTTCCGTAGTGTGCGGCCCTGTAATCAGGAGAGATGGACTTAAGCATTTGTGGAATAGAGGTAACTTTTTTATAATCGGGATGGTAGTTTTCCTTAAAAAGTGCATCGCCCTGACGGGCAGGCGTCTGGCCAAACTGGATGCTCCTGCGGGTTGGGCAACAAAGGGCACAGGAGGCATATCCGTTCGAAAACCGGATACCTTTCGTTGCCAGTCTTTCGATGTTGGGAGTTTCGTAATAGTCGCTCTTTGAGTTGCTGATCAGGTTATCCATGACCTGCGAACTACTTGTCCAGCCCAGATCATCACAGAGGATCAGAATAAAATTGGGTTTCGGTGCGGGAGGGGCAGGGAAAACCTGCAGGGCAGGCAGGAGTACCAGACTCAATGCAGAAGCTCTTGCCGAATATTTTTTTAAAATACTTTGTACTGAATTGTTCATTTCGATAGTTTTGGAATGTTTGGTCTTTATTCTTCAGTTGTCTTGTTGTTCAAGGCATTTACGCCTACTTCCCTTTCCCACATTTCGTACAGTGCGGTCATCTTTTTCAGCCGAACCGATTCTTTTTCACTCAGGTTAACCAGCTCAGTCGGGTCAGTTTCCAGGTTGTACAGTTCCCACGGTCGGTTATTTTTCCTGACTATTTTCCAGTTTCCCTGCCGCATGGCTTGCCCTCCGGAATGTTCCCAAAACAGCGGATTGGTTCGCTCAACAGCAGTTCCCCTGAAGGCGGGGACGAGACTGACCCCCCGTAACTTCTTAATGGTGTTGCCTTTGAATTGTTCCGGGTATTTGGCACCGGCAACTTCAAGGAGTGTCGGCATGATGTCAATGACATGTCCAACCTGGTTGGTCAGGGTTCCATTTCCTTTGAGGACATTTGGCCAGTCGACAATGAGCGGTGTAATTATTCCGCCTTCGTGCATCCAATTTTTATAATATCTGTATGGGGTATTGGAAACATTCGCCCACGGTTCCTTGTAGGAGTCGCTGGATCCTTTTTCACCCGTGAGAACCCCGGGTTTGTTAAAATTTTCAGAAGAAGCATTTTCGTTGGCGCCACCATTGTCGGAAAGAAAAATGATCAATGTATTTTCAGTTTTCTTTAGTTTTTCGAGGGTGCTGATCACCCGACCGATTCCCTGGTCCATTCTGTCGATCATTGCAGCATAAACCTGCATTCTTCGGATCCACAATTTTTTGTTTTCAGCTTCATCCCACGAAGGAATCTTAGAAGTTCGTGGACTGAGTTTTAGTTTTTCACCAATGATACCCAGGCGCACCATTTTTCTGTAGCGCTCGTTGCGAATTGAATCCCAACCCTTGTCGTAGATTCCATCATATTTCTTTATATCCTCATCCAGTGCATGCAACGGCCAATGCGGGGCCGTGTAGGCGATATACATAAAAAACGGATTATCTCTTTTGGTCCGATTATGCGATTTCAGGAAGGCAACGGCTGAATCAGATATAGCATCTGTCATGTAAAAGCCTTCTGCCGGAGGTGTCCAGGATTTGTTCCCATAGGCCATTGTCCGGAGGGGAGGATCCTTTGGTATTTCGAAATAACTGCAGGCTCCGCTGATCAGTCCGAAGTATTTGTCAAACCCCCGTTGCAGCGGCCAATGTTCTTGGCGCTCTCCAACATGCCATTTCCCTGACATATAGGTAGAATACCCGGCTGTCCGGAGAACTTCAGCCAGGGTAACGCATTGCTTGTTTAAAAATCCCTGGTACGAGCCCTCCTGGTATGGGACATCGGCTTTGGTGACCATATTTCCCACTCCGACCTCATGGTTGTAGAGTCCCGTTAGCAGGGAGGCTCTTGTCGGACAACACTTGCCATTGTTGTAAAAACTTCTGAATCGCAAACCGTTGGCTGCCAGACGATCAATATTGGGCGTGGCAATTTCACTGCCATAACATCCAATATCCGAATAGCCCATGTCATCTGCCAAAATAACAATAATATTGGGCTTTTGTGCCTGCACTAAATTCATGGCTAATGCCGAAAGAGCGACTAATGAAGTAATTTTCAGTTTCATTTTAAGAATAATATTGAATGTCAATGCTTTGGATTTGATATGTTATCTATTGACAATTAATACTATAGAATTAATACTCCCTTATTTTAATATTTTTAAACCACACATCATCACCATGATCCTGTAGCAGGATATTCCCTTCAGGTGCGTTACCAAAATTCGGAAGATCAGCAAACTTACTGTAGTTTACCAGCGCCAGCCACATTTGGGTATTGCGCTCATACTCTACAATTTTCACATCGTTCAACCAGTGTTCCACTTTGTTGCCTTTAACGACAATTCGTGCATGGTTAAACGCTTTTGGCCTGAACGGCTTATCGTCGGGTGCGGCAATTAAATCATACAACGATCCCAATTTCCGGTTCCCTTTGACACCCAGTTTGGCATCGGGATGAAGTTGGTCGTCCAGGATCTGGTATTCACAACCGATGTTGTAATTTTTTCCAGTTTTTTCGTCCCTGTTGACAAAATACTTTATTCCACTGTTTGCACCTTCGGTAAGCTTAAAATCAACAAGCAGTTCAAAGTTTTTATACTTTTTTTCGGTAATAATCCCACCTGAGTTCACTTCTGCTTTCTTAATTTTTATCATGCCGTTATCAACAACAAAGACCAGGGAAGGAAAATCGCCAAATTTTGCTCCTTTCCATCCCTGTGTTGTTTTACCGTCAAAAAGCAGCTTCCATCCCTCTTTGGCTTCCTGTTCAGAGATGGTGTTGTCAATACCATTGACTTGGCAGATAGGTGATTTGATGGGTATGAGTTCTTTGTCAATATTTTGGGTGCAGATTCTGATGTTGCGCCAGGCAACAGTTAATCCTTCATTTTTGGGATCTTTCACCTGATGGACCTGCAGGGCGATGAAACCTGAGAGGGTCATGTCGTCAAGCAGATAGGAGCAAAGCGTTCCATTCAGATAGGTTTTGATGTATTTTCCAACCGCTTCAACCCTTGCCTTGTTCCATTCGTTGGCTTTGAAGGCAGTTCGGGCACCCGGATTTTTGGTCAGTGGATAGAGCCAACTCCGGCGCCCTTCATCATATATTCCACCACTCCAGGCACGTTGGGAAGGGTCAATCTCATATTGATAACCATAAACCTCACCATTGTTGCAATCGGGTCTGCTCTCGCTTCTGAATTGAACCCCGGAGTTGAGCTTATCCGATACCTTGAACTCGAATTCCAGGATAAAGTCTCCATAATTTTTTTCTGTACAAAGAAAACTATTGATTGTTCCAAACTTGCTTGTCCCTAAAATCGTTCCGTCTTTCACTTCGTACTTTGCCTTACCATCGTGTTGTTTCCAACCCTTGAGGTTTTTCCCGTTAAACAAGGATGTCCAGTTTCCCTGGGCAAAAAGGGAACCGGCGATACACAGGCATATTGCCAGGCAGAATGTGATTTTTTTTGTGCTTATCATTTGATCCTATTGTAAAGTTTAATTGTGATACCCGTTAATTGTTATTATTTCCCTGCCACTTTTTCGCCAATCATCTTCAGCACACTTTCATCGCTCCACTCCTGACAATGACCTGCCATCGGTGTGAAGGTGATTTTTGCATCAGATTTGGGATTTTCTGTTTTTTCGATGAATTTTTGAAAAAACCAGGTGGCAACATTGGAGTACAAAGCATCCATGTCGCCGGTCCAGATCCAGATTTTTCCTTGTAATTTCAGTCCGAGTGTTGACCAGTTTTTCTCCAGTATTTTTTTGAGGTCATATTTTTCCCACTGTATGGCAATAGTGTGATCAATTTTGCCAGTTACCGGATCAAACATCAGAGTGGGTAAACCATCTGTACCACGGGGTCCAAAAACAGCATTGTAGGCTCCGAATTGTCCTCCTGATGTCCGGTAATCGCCGGTTCTGCCGGATGTATTTTCAGTTTCTATCTTGTCTTTCATCGAATGTTTGGGTTCTCCATAAATGGTTCGATTTGCAGGTTGGAGATAACCGAAACGACTGTAGAAAACATTCTCATCCCCATAGATATTGATCAGACCGAAATGTTCAAATTCAACAGGATCGGGGCTGTAGGACCAGGTTCCATCAAAGAAGTCGGGGTAGAAGATCTGTAATCCCAACGATACCCATCCTCCGGTAGAATATCCGGTAAGAAATCTCATTTTTGTCTTTGGATCGTATTTTACCCCTTTTTCAATTTCAGGTATCAACTCCTCGGTTAGCGCCTTCCCGCAAGGGCCATTATTTTCTGAGTCAACCTGATAGGTATCACCATATGGACCTTGTGAATCAAGAAAAACATAGATGATTTGTGGTGAATTTTCTGAAAACCAGAAATCAGTGAATTTATTGTTGTTGGTAAACAGTCCATTTACGGCAGTATATCTGCCATTCAATCCGGGTGCCCTGTAGCAGATAGGATAGGATTTGTTTGGATTTTTGAAGTAACCTGAAGGGAGCAATACAGAAGCTTTCAGATAGCGTGGATAACCTGAAAAGTCAGAAAGGAATTTACTTTTTATGGAGAAAGATTTTACAAACTTGTGATCAATGATCTCCCCGGCGGGTATTTTCTTATTAAGCGTGAAAGAGAGTACCTGATCTTTCCGGGATATTACGGAAACAATTTCACTGTACAGATTACCAGCAGCATTTTTCTGTCCGTCATCAGGATTTTGCATGTAAACTACCTGAAAATAGATTGTTTCGGAAGGTTTAACTGCCCATTTTTCAATACCGGAAACTGCTACTCCACTATTTTTGGGATCCAGACAATAGGAGAGATCAGGATTCCAGTTTTTTTGGTTCACGGCGATTAATAATTCAGAACGCTGACGTGGTTCTTTTGCATTTTGCTTTGTCACATACAGAATCAGCCGGCCATCTTTTGCAAAAGAAGATCTTAGATCCGGAGCAACCGAGATATTGGCTTTCAGAAAAGGCAGCTCCTGACTTTGCAGTTGAGCATTTACATGAAAGGACAACAAAGTTAAGACTGAAAACAAAATCGATATTCTCATTTTTCTGTCAATTTTAATATTTGATATTTCGCAACGGTTTCAATCGTCCGAATTCATATTCTTTGATTTCAACTTGATATTCTTTGGCGGATACAGGATTTCGGCATAAACTTTTTCAAGATAGGCCATCAGCCTGTTTTCCGGTTTTTATACTTTCTCTGGCTGCTTTTGCGCCAGGCCGCTCAATTCCCCCGGATCATCCTTCAGGTTGTACAACCCAATCTTGATCCGGTTCTCGAATTTAATCAGTTTATACGCTCCCAAGCGGATGGCCGAGTGCGGTTTTCCGAAGTAATGGAAGTCGAGCCCTGGTCGTTGGTAAGGATGAAGATGATATTTGGCTTCCGGTCGGGTTGTGACAAGGCCTCCTGAATGGAGGTAGCTATTATCAGTTCAGGGAGAATAAATTTTCCAATTAAACGCATGGCTACTTGTATTTTGTATTGTATTTTCCTTTTTCTTTAAACCCCGGAAAATCCCGCATGGCCCCGAAACGCGGGTACGATTCGAAAAGATCTTCTTTCCCGTTCATTCTCGGATCTCCCTGTGCCTTTAGTTCCTTCTCAAGCGTTTTTCTCAATTCATTTTTCAGGGTACTGAGTTTTGGATCTTCTGCCAGATTTTTGGTACAGCCCGGATCCTCCCTGATACTGTACAACTCTTCGGCAGGCCTTTTTTCATAGCCGAAGCGGAACGGACCGGGATATTTCGTGCTGTTCTCAATCAGCATCAACTTGGTAGGTGAGTCATCGATATCGTGATAGCCCGGCCACAGGGATTTTTCATTGTTACCTTCCTTGCCGGTTTTTGCTGTTGCCGGAACAGGATCACCGGCCGGCCACCTGTCGGGTTTGAAATTGAGGACAAACAGATAATCAGCGGTTCTGATCGCCCGTGCAGGATAGCCGAGGTCGTCGGGCCTGGCGTGGGAATGGCGTTCCCTGCCTGTCAGGATATATTTTTCAGGAGTATATTTGGCTTTGTCTTTCCCGGGCAAGAGCAGTGACGAAAGACTCTTGCCTGTCATCTGCGGAACATCCTTTATTTTGGCAATTTCAAGGAATGTGGGTGCAAGATCGATCAGTCCGACCAGTTCGCTGACCACCCTCTTTCCTGAGATTTCCTTTGGCCAGCATATCGCCAGAGGCACATGGGTGCCATATTCCCTCAGGTTTGCCTTCGCGGCGGGGAAAGGCATTCCGTTATCCGCCGTGACCACGATGATGGTATTGTCCAGTTCACCTTTTTCGCGCAGAAATTGTATCATTTTGCCTAGCTGGGTGTCAAACCACTCTATTTCAAAGTAATAATCGAGTACATCACTTTTTACCAGGTTCACATCGGGCAAAAAGGGCGGGACCACAGCATCTGATAATTTCATCCCTGCCTTTATTCCGGACCCGTCTTCGTAGATACGGTGAGGTTCATGTCCGCCGTACCAGAAAAAGAAGGGAGTGCCAGCCTCTTTCTGGGTATAAAAATCCTTGAAATTTTCAAAATAGTCGATTACACTTATGCCGGAGGCGGGTACAGAATTAAATAATTTTAAGTTGTATTCCGGGCCTACCGGATTGCGTGACCAACCCGCGTCTTGCCAGTTCCCGGGGGCCCATGGCTTGCCGGTAAAGCCGATCTGGTAACCTGATTTTTCCAGGAGGTCGGTGAAAACCGTGAATTTTTTAGGAAAATAACTGCTGTGCGTTCCGGCCTCCTCCAGTTGCCAGATATTTTTTCCGGTAAGGATGGCTGCCCTTGACGGGCTGCACTGCGGGGCTGCCACAAATGCGTTGGTAAACAGGATGCCTTTCCCGGCAACCTCATCAAATGACGGAGTTCTAATCCCTTTTGTTCCATAGGCCGATGCATACGGGAATGACTGATCGTCGGCTATGGCAAACAGGATATTTGGTCTTTTGCCTTCCGGCTTTTCAACGTTGGAATTACCTGCCAACAAGCTTCCTCCTGTCAGTGCGGAAAACAATGCAAGACTGATGTATGACTTTCCACGATTTATCATTTGCCTTGAGTTTTATATTAATCAATGATTGTTGATCACTTTCTGAATTGAAACCGGAAGTTCATCGGCAGTTTCCTTGAAAACCTCCTTGCCGTCAATGGTCTCGAGCAATTTTGAACTCCCGGTAATCTTACCTTTGAATGTTTTCGCCTTTATTTCCAGATCACCTCCGGAAACCAGTAAGGCACTGTTGTCGGATTTCCTCACCTTGATGTATGCAGGGTTTGAAGAATTCATTTCAGCCTCAATTTCCCAATCACCTACCGTGAAAAGGCAATCGTTCCTGCCTGTGACGATCTGTTCAAACCTGCCATCAGGTTTGACCTGGATGATTGCGAGGTATCGCATCTTTACAGTTTTCTCCCTGGATACACCCTTGAAGTGCCACTGGTTTTTAAAGTCAATGGTATCTCCCTCTTCATCTGTCTTTTTGGTCCAGTTGTCGACCGGAACGGAGAACTGGTCTGTCACCTTAAAATCTATTGGGGAGGAAGAGTAAAGGGATACCAGGGCCTTGGCAGCCTCATTTTTCGCGGCTATTGTTTTTTTGCCTGGATCGATTTCCAAACCGGTATCGTTGTGCAGCAACCAGCTCCATTCGGCCTTATGGTCTGCCTCCAGTTCATCGTAAATCACGACTGTGGATGGGCGAAGCATGATGAAATGTCGCCGGAAGAACTTCATTCCATGATCCGTTTTCACCCCTTCCTCTGTTGCTGAATAGGCATTTGAAGCATCCCCCACCGCATAGGATATTTGTTTTCCATGGAGGAAGCGGGGTATCCATCCATAGGATTCATCCGAAAAGGGCTGACCGTTGTCATCGATTAAAACACCGTTATGGCCCCGGGTATGTTTGTACCAACCCAGGAAGTGGGGATCTCCCATGGCCGGCCGGTAACCTGTATTGTAAAAAAGCCTTTTCCCTCCGAAGGCAATGTTGAAGGTGTTCTGATCGGCATGGGCATGGGCCATCGGGCCATATGGACTGCTCCGTATGGAGAACATAAGGTCTGTCGTAGCATTTTGCATAGTAGTATGCATATAAGCAACACCGATGTCAGGGAAACGTGCTGCCTGCGGAAGGTTAAACTCCTTTGGCGTGGCAGGAAGCTTCATTTTTAATCCGCTCCGTATCCTGAACCAGCGAAATTCTTCGTCATCCGAAATCTCATTTCCAAAGCTTTTCGCGACGGACTGAGCATACCAGCCAGCATAGGGTAGGTTTAACAGGCGGGCCAATGCATCTGTATAACCGGCATAATTCACAATTGGGAATTGGTACCTCTCTCCATCATTGCAGAATCCGTCAGAAACAGATTTGGGTGGAAAGGCGTAGATCAGCCAACGGGGGTTATTCTTAAACCATTCTGATCCCATGAAATCTTTTCCCGATAGTTCATGAAAAATAGAAGATACATCAATCAGTGAAAGGGTATTCATTCCGAAATAGGAGGTTCCGTTGAACCAGGCGCCATCCTCTTCTCCCATTTTTGGTGATTGGGCAATCCAGAGTTCATAGATGTACTCCATCCACAGGTCTGTTTGCGGGATTTCTCCTTTCAACGCAATCGATGTTTGCAGCAAATTATGCAGGATATGCTGCCAAACGTGCATAGATGATGAGCGGCTTTCCACCTGGTCTATCCAAAGCTGGTAGAATTGGCCGGCCCGGATGGCAATATGTTTTACAATTTGTTCCCTTTCCGCTACTGACAATAAATCCCAGAAAGTATCGACCCCAATGGCCAGACCCGACATGATTCCGGCATCACCGAAATTATTGGTATGGGATGGTCCTTTGGGATCCCATTTGGAAACCTCCAGCATCCACATTTTTGCGGTATTGAAATATTTCAAATTGCCCGTCAGAATATATGCCTGCGAAAGTGTGACGATCACATTGTGCACATTCCATCCTGCACGCTTGCTTGCAATGGAGGCGATTTTTCCATTTTCGAAATCATCTTTTCCTTTGAAGGAAGGAAGTACGGAAGCTTCGAGAGGGGCAGGCTTATCCGTAAAACTATCTGCTTTTTTAATTACATCTGCTGATTCTTTATAACCATTGGCTTTTATTCGAAAAGATTTCAGTTCCTCTTTTTTGATGAGTACACGAGGATGTTCCAAATGAATTCGGTCTAGAATAGTCGTGATGTCAGGAGTTTCGAATATTCGTGTGGAGGATTTTATCGTGAAGGAATCTGTTGCATTCCAGTTTTCATTGTTGACTTTGTATTGCCAATACCAGATACCCGGTACAAGCTTTTTGTGCGGATTGAAAATGGCATACGGTATTCCGCTCCTTTCAATCACCTCCCTTTCAAAAGCTTTTGAAGAAGAGATCCTTATGTTGTAAACGGCTTTTTTCTTTGTAGGCCATTCAAAACTGGGGGAGTTGAATTTGGGTTCTTCGCCTCCGGAAGGAGTGGAACCGATTCTGATCTTAGGATACGGAGCCTGTGCAGGAAGATTGCCGGACACTCCAATTTTTTGTGATCTACCCGGGCCGGCCATCAAAAAAAACAAGCATGTCACAACAACATATTTTACTGCTTCACGATTTCTCATACCAATATTTAATTGATAAGGTATTTCTGATAGGGATCGTTGTACCGGAGGGCCCATTCGGATAACTGTCCACGGCATTTTTTTAGCTCATCGATGAATTTGGGATCACCCGCAAGATTGACCATTTCGCCCGGATCATTCTGTATATCGTAGAGCGTCTCTCTCTGCAAGCCTTCGTTGTAGATCCAGTATTTGAAACGCTTGTTCCGAAGCATGCGGCCTTCCGGTTCCGGTTTTTTCCCGTCGACGGCCACCCCCTGGATCAGATGATCGGACACCACCACATATTCACGCTCTTTGGGAGCAGAACCGTCCGAAATGATTTTTTTGAGACTTACACCACGGCTTTTATCTGGAACCGGAATTCCCGCAAATTCGCACAAGGTTGGAAGCAAGTCTATACCCGTTTGCACCAGAAAATCTGATTTCCGGGATTTGAGTCCGTTGTAGTTAAAGATGAAAGGAACCTTTGAAGCCTCTTCATAAAAAACGGTCTTTTGGTTCCACCTGTGTGCTCCCTGGCAATCACCGTGATCGCTCATAAAAACGATAAGCGTATTTTTTTCAAGTCCAGATTCATGCAAGGATTTTAGCACTTTTCCGATTTCTCCGTCGACCTTTTCAATCAGGCGATAGTAGGCCCAGATGTACTGGCGCCATTTGTCATCCGTGAAATCGCCTACCGGGAATGCATCACTCGACTGCATGGAGGTTCTCATCAATTGCATGATGTCGGTTTCGTTTTTGGAAGGCATGGAATTCGGCCTGAGAGGCGGACACAATTCTGCTGCCGGAGGATTTCCTATTTCGCCGTCGGGCAATTTCTCACCGCGTGGCCACTGACAGATGTTGTGCGGATTCATGAAGGATACCACCAGCAAAAATGGATGCTGACGCTTCATTTCCAAAAATTTTGCCGCCAAACCGGGTGAAAGGCTGTCAGCCCCATTCCCTTTTTTGTTTGGAAGGTAGCTAAAGCCGTGCGATTCAGGCAGGTTCCTGTCATAAGGCAGATGCCATTTCCCAACATATCCTGTTTCGTACCCTCCATTTTTGAAGATGGTTCCCAATGTTGGAAATTCAATCGGATCAATCAGTTTGGCTTCATTGGTCTGAATTCCGGTTTCATGCGGGTAACGACCCGTAAACAGGGAACTCCTGGATGGAATGCAAAGTGGATTGGCACAATAGGCACGCGTAAAACTCACCCCATGCCGGGTCAGATCATCCAAATTGGGAGTCTTCAGGTATTGGCTGCCCAAATTGCAACTCATTGACTCTGTGGATAGCTCATCCGTCATAATGATCAGGATATTGGGCTTTTGTTGCGCGTTAATCAGCCCGTAGCCGGAAATCAGCAAAGTGGAAAATGTTATTTTTAAGCAGCTATTTAATTGCATTAGGAAGTAGTTTGTTTTCAGGATTCATTTTATGCTATAACAGGTCCCTTTAATTACATTTTGTTAATCAATGGCACTATATGACAGGATGGATCACCGATTGTAATTTTTGCCTGACCTGCCAGTTTTTCGGCGAAGACATCAACGGGATTTTTGAAGGAAAGGATTATCTCGCCATTCCGGCGAAGTTCTTTCAATCCGGTCGCGGCCAGTTTGGTTATTCCATGTTTATTATCGGCTGCAAGGATGGCAATTCCCTTGTAGGTTCCGCTGTATTTATCCCCATCGATGGTGACATTAAAGTTCGCCGTGGCATCAGTAATCAGGGAAGGCCTGTCAATAAAGACACTGGAACCATCCTCATTCCTGCATCCGTCGGGGAGCAGGTTCTTGCTCAGACCAAGTTTGGGAAGCGCTTCAACAGAGTAGCCTTTCACGGTTGCTTTTTCACGTATGGCAGCGAAGCGTTTGGTGATGTCGTTGGCTTTGAAGTCATGATCGGCGATCCCTTCGATCATCAGTTTTCCACCTTTTGCTTCATATTCTTCAAGGAATTTCAGCACAGGTTCCTTTGCATACTGTGGATTCAGAAAGAGAACCGCATCGAAGGTATGACCGTTCATTACCGGTTTACCATCTTTAGTCAATGTCAGCTTCTTGCTGGCGATCAGATCGGAGGGCACCACGGCATTCAGATAACCAGCATTCCAGATTTCAATTCCTTTTTCCTCCACCCGCATCTTGTCGTTGATATCGTAAATCCCCCTGTCTGATACATTGGGATACCAGTTGCACAAGGCATCCATTCCGAATATTACCAGCAGATTGATCTTTGGCAGGGAGGGATTGAATTTATTGAGCAGTCGTGCACAATTTTCAATTTTATTGATTCCTTCAATGGCTTCAGGGAATTCAAGATCAAAACGATTTGGGCGCTTGTCGTTCAGGGCATGGTAATGGGTACGGATACCCCAGCGAAGGTCGCTGAAAGCCTTTACCAGCACCGGTTCAAGATCCTTGTCGTAGAACTGGTTGTACATTGCATTCTTTGGATGGGCCATGGCTATTCCCATCTGGGTTGGGGTTGGTGTTCTCTCGTCTGTCTGGCCATAAAGCCTCGGAGCATCCCACCAGCCGATGCCATCGGCCCAGATCTCGTCGTTGACCAGGCTGTTGTGGTAGGTGTTGTGTATACCGTTGAAGATATCTTTTCCAAATATTTCCTTCGACTTCAGGTTGACCGCTGATTCAACCCTCAAGGCTCCTTTCCGCATGAAATCCATGTACTCGTTGATGGCACTAATCCTGACTTCCGGTTTCCCGGAAGGCGCATATCGGGCATCAAAAAGAGTTTTCTCCAGGGAATGGCCGGTGGTGCTTTTGAAGGCTTTAGCCATGGCCGCAGAATACCATCTTCCCCTGAATGCCTCACCGGGTTTCAACTCTGCTTCGCGGGCAACAAACTTGTTACCGTATTCATCCAATGCAAATCCGTCAAACGGGATATCGGAATAGGCCTTCATGGCTTCGGCGAAACCGTTAATTTCGACATTCCCCCACATGCTGCTCTGGCTGCAGGTCTGTTGTGTCATGATACAGGCTGTCAGGCCTTTAACGCTCGCTCCGCCTTTGATGCTAACAGTTACTGTCTCTTTATCGGGAGTAGTTGCCTGGCATTTTGAAGTAATATCCTTCAGTGTTGCGGGATCATAGAATCCATCCGAAGTTTTCCTGAAAGCAAAAACCCTGAAAAGGTCGGAGTGCAACAGCCTGTCGGGAAACCTGACATATTTTGCCTTGACGGTGACTCCGGCATTTCCTGCCTGATCCAGCAGAACCTCGTTTTCGATGATCATCCTTTGGGATCCGACGGTCGTTGTATCCTTGTAATTGCCCCAAAGTTGCAATCCAACCTTCAAACCCTTTTTGTGAGCCTGAGAAACAATTTTCTGAAAGACTGGATGCATCAGGGGAAAATTGTAGAAATTGGCTCCGTCCCTTGCTGTGAGAAAAAGCAGGGTATAGGGGCATTTTTGTGCAATCGTGTCAAGATGCACCAGGTAATTATCGTTGGGTAACAGGCTTGGCGAAATAAACCAGTATCCTATTTCAGGATGGTTTTCATTGGCAAATTTTGGAACATATTGGATTGTTTGGGCTTCTGTAAACCTGAAAATGAGAAGCAGAAACAGGATTGAAAGGGCTGTTTTTTTCATTTTATTTTATTGCAAAAAAAGGGAAGAAGGAATTGGTCCTTCTTCCCTGTAGATAGCATTCTCAGTTAAGAGTAATTAGAAAAGTCTAGTAGCCGTCGTTTTGCTGAATCCTTGGATTGGAATTATCAAGCATTCCCTGAGGAATCGGCCTTACAAGATGTTTGGCAGAGATCAGTGGAGTACCAGTTAATCCGTAACCAGTCCAGGGGTTGTATTTTGATGCCCTGGCAATTAATGTGCCAGTTCTTTTAAGGTCAAACCACCTTTGGTTTCCTTCACCAAGCAATTCCCTTGCGCGTTCATCCAGGATCATGTCAACCGTGATGTTTGCTGCGGTAGCCCTGTATGAAACGATATTGGTGAGGGGATCATTGACAAGTTCCGGATTGGTAGCCCTCATCGGGGATTTACCGGCATTGGCTGAACCAAGCGCCCTGTCAAGGATCTTGTTGTAATAGACGTCAGCAGTTCCCAATACTGCACCGGTTGCACCTTTAACAATGGCTTCGGCAGCCATCAGGTAAACTTCGGCAGAACGGAAGAGCGGATCGTTGAAGGTTGAGTAACCATCACCATAAGTGATTCCGGGTTGGAAGAATTTCCATACCATCGGTGCCGGGCCTGCTAAAACGTCAACAATTGGAGTTGTTCCGGTAATATAGCCCAATCCGACATATTCATTTGGATTGATAACGGAATAGTGTTTGGTTCCACCCTGAATGTCAACACCCCTTTGAGCGGCAGTTGTTACGGGGCTGTTCCAGTCCCTGGCAATTGCGGTGGTATCGCCTATTGCATAGGTCAACGTGAGGTTCTGCGGAAAAGGCTTGTTGGTGGCCAGTGAAATGGAACCTGCAGTGGTTGCATAGGAAACATTGTTAAAAGTTCCCTTGTACCTGATATCCATGATTGGATCAAAGAGTCTGTAAGCAGCCCAGGTACAGATTTGTGAGGGAAGGAACCTGTTGTAGGCTGAAGTTCTTGCCTGCTGGGCAACGCCACTTGGCCCACCTGAGAACATCTCGTGCATATTATTTCCAAGCGTAGTAGTTCCAACACTCGGGTCTCCCTGGTAACTTGTTGCACTGGCATACTGGATGGCGAAAATGACTTCGGCACTTTTGTTGCAGACGGCAACAGAACTTGTTGCATTGGCAGTCTCCTTGTTGGGGTTGATGTTGTGTAGCGGCCACAAATTGTTCCAGTTGGCTTCCAGGGGATACAATCCGGAAGCGATGATCTGGTCGCACAACTGGAGTGCACTCGTAAAGTCGGCAGACGTTCCACCCAGCGCATTGTTATAATTCCACCCCCGGGTCAGATAAACGCGTGCGAGTAGAAATTTGGCAGCTCCCTGTGTCACACGGCCGACGTCCTTTTGTTTGGCCGGTAATTTGGCAATAGATTGTGTCAAATCGCCAACAATTTGGGAATAGATATCTTTCGAAAGCGCTTTTGTTACTTCCAGGCTGGCAGAAGTGGTTTCAACCAATGGCATAGGTACGTCGCCCCAGGTCTGAACGGCCCAGAACAGACACAAGGAACGCAAAAATTTGGCTTCACCGATTCTGACATTCTTCAGTGAATCTGCCATGTCCGGAATGTTGGGAGCCCTGGTAACCACTGCGTTACATCTGTTTATTTCGCGGTACAAAAAATCCCAGAGTGTCTGAAGTTCACCCAGAGAGGCATTCATTCGAATATCATACTGGTCGTAAGCGCTTGCCAGCGGATTGGGTTGGTTGAAATAAACTCCACCCCAGCCACTTGCTGCGAAAATGTCTGTTCCGGGGAACATGAGAACTCTTTGCTGCGTGATATCCCTGAGTAACGGATAACAGGAGGTTACGAGGCTTTCGTAGCCTGCTGCATTGGTATAGTAGTTGTCGGTTGTTCTGTTTGCCGGGTTCTCCTCAGTTAGAAAACTTTGTTTGCACCCTGCTCCTATGATTACAATCAATGAGATGTAGATCAAAGATGTTCGGAATTTTTTAAAAATATTCATGAGGTTTATTTTTAAATGTTTTTAAGTGTTTAGAAACCAAGATTTAACCCAATTGTATAAACGATATTGGGAACATCATCGATGTAGGTACTTGAATTGTATTCAGGATCCAGACCATGATATTTGCTAAACACAAATGGATTTGTTATTTGCAGGTAGAGACGAAGTTTATCAATTTTAACTTTGTCAAGAACTCTCTTGGGCATAGTATAGCCGACGGTAATATCTGATACTCTTAAATAACTTGCGTCTTCATATTGGATGGCACTTTTATACGGCTGGGAAACTCCTGGACCGTAAAAGTCATTGGTTGGATTTTTTCTTGTCCAGTAGTTCAGTACGATGTGGTTATAACGGAAATTGGTATAATCACCCATGGTACCTGCCAGCAGGTTGTTGTTGAAAGTTGTTCCGTTGCGATAGTACAACTGGAAGGAGAGATCAAAATCCTTGTAATTGACATGGTTGGTCATCCCCATGATGTAGTTTGGCAACTGAGTTCCAAGTATCTGCCTGTCATCCTTTCCAGTTGCGGAAGAGATAACGCCATCCTTGTTGGTATCAACGACCCGAACGGATCCGGGAGACTGGCCAAAGGATTTTGCAGCGACACTGTCCGCAATCTGCCAGATTCCGCTGAACTTGTAATCATAGTAAGATTTTACAGGGGAACCAACAAACAATGCATTGCCGATAATGGCCTGAACACCGTTTGCCAAAGCCTCAATCCTGTTGATGTTCTTGGAGAAATTAAAGGAGGTGGTCCATGTTACATCTTTGGTGACTATATTTCTGGTATTTACCAAAAGCTCGACACCTTTGTTTGAAATCTCACCCACGTTCGCAAAAACGGAATTGAAACCTGTTGAAGTAGGTAAGTTTTCCTGTAAAATCAGGTCTTTGGTTTTCTTTTTATAAACCTCAACAGCTGCTGTGATCCTGTTTTTCAGGAATCCCAGGTTCAAACCAATATTTACCTCCTGGCTTCTTTCCCATTTCAGGTCTTTGTTACCTAAATTTCCGGGTGCGAATCCATTTCCAAGAGCCTGGTCATAACTGTAGATGGTGTTTAGAATAGAGGCCTGCGTACTGTAAGGGGAAACGTTTGAGTTACCAACTTCACCGTAGCTTAACCTAAGTTTAAGGTCGGAAAAAAGGTTCAATTTTTTGACAAAATTTTCATCCACCAACCTCCATGCCAGGGCTGCAGAGGGGAAAAAGGCCCACTTATTGCCTTCGCTCAATTGTGAGGCACCGTCACTACGACCGGTCAGGGTAAGAAGATATTTTTCGTCGTACGAATAGTTCAACCTTCCCATGTAAGACTGCAGTGTGTTCATCTTGTAACTGCTGCTTACACCTGTTATGTTCGCATTACCTGCTGTACCTAAATTATACCAGATAGAGGCATAAGGAAGGTTCTGGACAGCAATGGAATAGGTCTCGGCAATATTCTTATAGGCACTTTGCAGAAGGGTTGCGCTCAGTTTATGTTTCCCTTTTTTGCCATTGTAGTCCAGCTGATTGTCGAAAGTGTAACTGGCATTATCCGCAGTGGAATAGGTAGCCCTTGGAAGGTTGACACCTGCGCGGTCTTTGGTATAAGTACCACGATAGTCACCCTGACGCTGATCAATGATCGAAGCTGATATGGATGATTTGAATTTGAAATTCTTCAGGAAGGTTACTTCCGCAAAAGCGTTGCCCATTTCGTTGGTCAATCTTGTCTCAAACTGGTAGTTGGCAGGATCTGCTTCAACCAATGGATTGAGCACCTGGTTGTCCTTGATTCCCATCCAAACGGCATAACCATTCCAGGGACCAATGTTCAGGTCAAAACCGTCACTCGGATTAGTTAACTGATCATAGTTAACAACGCCTGTCGGCCTGGCGCGGTACGCAGAGCGCAACGCCTCGTAAGAACCTGTCGGGTTCGTACTGTAATTCAGGTAGGCAGTCATTCCAACCCGAAGGAAATCAGTAATTTTACTGTCAAGAGCACCATTCAAACTGTATTTTTTGAAAGTACTTCCGGGAATATTACCGTCTTCCTGGATGTAACCGCTGGAAAACCGGTAGGTTGTTCCCGTGGTACCACCTGTTACGGCTACTGTTGTTCCGGCGGTCATACCTGGCTTTGTCAGTTCATTCACCCAATTTGTGCTCTTATTATTGTTGATCATCGCCATCTCATTGGTTGAAAAAGTGTTGGGACCTCCAAGATTCAATATTGCATCCGTATAGGTCATCTGATAGAATTGCTGTGCAGTTTGAAGGTTTGGCAAATGCGCGGGAGTTTTGATACCCGTGTAAAGATCCACCGTTACCTTTGGTTTTCCGGCAACCCCTTTTTTGGAAGTGATAATGACAACCCCGTTGGCCCCGCGAGAACCATAAATCGCGGTTGAAGAGGCATCCTTAAGAATATCAATTGATTGAATATCTGCAGGGTTGATGTCTCTGAGCCTTCCGCCGAATACACCGTCTATCACGACAAGCGGTTCTGTCACACCTGTAATGGTATTTTCACCGCGAATATCAATGCTGAATGCCTGTCCTGGCAAGTTGCTTCCTTTCATAACGGCAACACCCGGAACCTGACCTTGCAAAGCCTGTGTGGCATTGGCAGGGGATGTCCTGACGATGTCGGCCGTACTGAGTGAAGCAACAGCACCTGTCAGGTCTTTTTTCTTAACTGAACCGTAACCAATTACTGCCACTTCCTCTATGCCAACGGTCTCCTGTTCCAATACAACATTGATGACCGATTTATTGCCCACCTGTACCTCCTGTCCTTTCATTCCGACGAATGAAAAACGCAGGAAAGCGTTTTGGGGAACATTGGACAAGGCATAGTTACCGTCCATATCGGTTATGACGCCGATCGTTGTTCCGGGCACTGAAACAGTGACACCGGGCAAGGTCGCTCCTGACGGATCTGTCACTTTCCCGTGAACCTTACCTCCTGCCTGGGGAACATTGGCGGAGGATTCCGGGAAAAGAACAATCTGACGATTGACAACCCTGAAATTGACATCGGTACCTTCAAACAATTTCTGAAGTACCAGATCAATGTTCTCGGCTTTGGCCTCCAGGTTTACTTTCCTCTCTACGTCAACCTGATTGTTGTCGTACATGAAAAAGAATTCGCTCTGGGTTTCGATTTCAGCCAATACATCCTTCACCTGACCGTTCTGAATATTCAGATTCAATTTGGTTTTTTGGGCGTAGCTGGCTGAATAGGCACTCAGAATATTCAAAACCAGCAAAAATAGCGTTAGTCGCATAGTTAAGAGGATTTTTTGTAGCACCGGATCCCGATGATACTTCATCAGTGATTTTTTTTTCATAATTTTGAATGATTTAGTTTTTGAATTTTTATGCAGGCCATTTTTGCGAATTACTTTGCATATCAATTCTGTTCAACAATAAACTAATTTAGAAACAGGGAGTCTCGAACACTTCCTGTTTTTTTTGATGCAGCGTGTTACATTTTTGGTTTGTATTTAATAGTTATTTGATCTCCTTCGATGGTATAGTTTATAGGGGTTATGATCGTAATTAGTTCCAAAACTTCGCGTAAACTTTCAGTTTTGACCTTAAAAGTATATTTGTGATGATCGTAAAGGGTACGGTCAAACTTTATATTCACGCCATACCACCCGTTCAGGTAACTGACAACCTCACTGAAAGGCTGATTCTTGAAGATTAAGGTGTTGTTTACCCATGATGTCAGGGCCTCCATGTTATCGGCTTGCCTTAACCTCGCGATTCCATTGTTGAAGCTCAGTTGCTGACCCCGGGCCATATCGGTAATAGACTCGTTTTGAAGATCAAGTACCTTAACTTTTCCTGTTACCAGGGTGACATCCGTCAGGTCATTTTTCTCATCTTCCTTCAGATTGAAACTCGTACCAAAAACTTTCAGCTGAAGTTTGCTTCCATGCACGACAAATGGGTGGGAAGGATCCTTTTCGACCTGAAAATAGCACTCCCCTTTCATCCAAACCTCCCTATTACTGGCAGTATAATCCGATGGATACCATAATTCAGCACCCGAATTGAGCCATACCTTGCTGCTGTCGGGTAAAATAACCTGCGTCTTGTTCCCTTTCGGGGAAATAATTTTTGAATAGAATATTTTTCCCGAATGAGAATAAAACCGGTCGCTCAGGGTAATTCCGGCTATAAAGACCAATATCAGTATGGCTGCGGCAGCAATCATCCTGGCAAATAAAATCAGGGAGTTCTTTCTTGCGGATTTGTAATTGATTTTTTCTATCAGTTTGTCCCAGTTGTATGTGAGGTCTGGCTGGTAATATTCGGGTTGTCCCTTAGTGATTGACCAGATATTTACAATCTCGGTCAGAATCATGGGATTCTCAGGCGACGAGTCAAGCCACTCCTGTATCTGCAAGATATCATTGGCTTCGGCTTCGTTCCTTAACTTGGCTGAAACCGCATTCCACGGTATATTTTGGATCTCCATTTTTTTTCCTTGTTAATTAGTAGTCGAAATTGGATTGGAAATCCCTCAATCAAAAATTAATATTTTTTAACAAAGGAAGAATTTTCATTTAAGCAACAGGGAGATGAACCAACCCATGAAAATCTGCTTGTAGAAGGGACTGAGCGTTTCGCGTAATTTTCGCAAGGCTATCGCGACATGGTTTTCCACTGTTTTTGGGGTGATGCCAAGCCGCGAGGCGATTTCCTTGTGTGATAAATTTTCCTCGCGTGCCATCAGATAAATCTGCCTGCTTTTTTCGGGTAATTTGTTAATAGCCATATCAATGAATCCGCGGAGTTCATTTTCCTCCATGAAAAGCTGAGAGTCCGCAGGATTTATCATGACGTGTTCATTCATCTCCAGGCTGCTGAATACGGTTCTGTGTTCCTTGCGGTAATGATCAATGGCTCTGTTTTTTGCAGATGAAAACAGAAAAGACTTGAAAGTGGCCCTGATTTGAATCGTTTCGCGTTTTTCCCAGACAAATTCAAATATTTCAAGGGCAATTTCCTCCGAAAATTCTTTGGAATGAAGGTAAATGCGCAGGAAATTGCACAGATCCGGAAAATATTGGTCAAACAAATACCGGTAGGCTACCAGATCTCCGGTAGCTAATTTCAAAAGAGCCTCTTCGTCATTTTTGAAATTATTGTTAATCATGGATGCAACTTGTCCGGACTATTTGCTTCATCTGCAAATTTAGCAAAATAGAAGGAGTATATTGGCAAATACTAGTTTAAATAAAGTATCAGGGTAATGCTGGTATTTCAGGTTACTATTATTCCAATTTCAGGGGCGCCCACGGACCGGATACATTGGTCCCTTTTTTCACCCATTTGTTCCAGGTGTTTTTATCTGAAAGCATTTTGATGAAAAACCCGCCCACCACGGACCTTGCCTGGAATCCGACCATGTAGGCATTATCCACGATGTACCAGTCGGAAACCGGTACCCTTTGGGGCGTGTTATTGGCAAACTTCCAGATTGGATCAAAAATTGCCTGAAATCCCTCTTTTGAATCAGCCATTGTAGCGGTCCAGGTGATCCAGTCGTTTTTGGTGTATCGCTGGCGGTTGTCGAGGAGTAATCCGTATCCGGACTGAATTTTCCGGTAATACCTGATTTCCTTTTGCAATACCTCATCAGGAAAGAGATTTAACCCCAATAATTTATCCCACACCAGATTGTATTTCTGGCTCCACGTACCCGGACGGTCGAAGGCCAGCCTTGTGTGGTCGCCTTCTCCTGCCTGCCTGATCCACTCGGCAGCCATCCCTTCCGCTTTTTTTCGGATCTCCGCCGCTTTTTCCTTCCGGCCAGTCATCTCACAAAGCATGGAATAACAACCCAAGGCCTCAATCGCTTTGGCCGACAGGTTGATGTTATGGGCAAGATGTCCTGCAAAATCGTCGGTACACAATTGATTCTCGGGATCAAATCCCTTGGCAAGCAAGTATTCGCACCATTTTTCAAGCACCGGCCAGTTCTCCTGAGCAAATCCGGCGTTGCCTTCCATCCTTGCCAGGACAGCAGTCATGATGACCATGTTGCCTGTTTCCTCAACGGGCATCTGGTTCTCTTCTGTTTTCTCTCCGCCTCCATATGCCTGTCCGGTAGCAAAAGGATAGGTACCCAGATCGTGCGGGGCAAACGGAAATTTCCATCTTGAAGATTTGGAGTAGGCGAATATGGGTTGCAGCATCGCCTTGGTAAGCGCCGGACTGAACAGGAAGAAGAATGGTGAGGCAGGATAGATCACATCCACGGTGGCAATACAGCCGTTGCTGAAATTTTCCTTTGCGAAGATCAGTGGCTGACCATTCGCGTCGGCTGTCAGTTTGTGGGCAGCCAGACACTGACGATATACAAGGGCAGCCATTTCAGCATATTTTGGACCTCCGGCTGTGCCCAAATCCTTGATCAGTTCCTTATCGAAAGATTCACATTGTGCCGATAATTTTGAGAAATCATTCAATGCCTGTGGAAGCAACTGTTCGATGGTTGTACCATTGCGTTTCCAGTAGGCCTGAAGTTTGGCCCCAAAATATAGGATGCTGTAGAGATCATCGTAGGCAAGCAGTGCCATGGTGCTAACGCTCTTGCTCGCCACCTGACCGACTTCCCAGCAGGAGGCCATGGTAACCTTGCCTTCGCTGACTTTGCGCGGTTGGGAAAGGTCGGCGGATGCAGGAAGAGTTCCCCCCGAAATGAATCCTGCAAACAATTTTTTCCGTTCACCCACCTGTATCTGAGCTTTCTGGGATTCCGGTATAGCCAGGTAGGCATAACCCCAGTCAATCCTCAAATCATCCCCTTTTCTGGCCAAAATAGCCTGTTCAGAACTGCCCAGTTGCAGCGTACTGAGACCCTTGATGGCAGGAACACTCCATTTCACCATCTGGTCAGGGGTGTTGACAGCGATTTCGGCTCCGCAGTCAAAATAGAGTTGAACAGCATGGGTCTTCCCGTCCACGGCCCGGATGTTCCAGGTCAGGTAGGTGACCGGCCTGGAAAGCACATCAGGATTGGATACCAGTGCCGGAGTTGTGAATATGAGCTCAAGGGAGACCATCGGGTTCTTAAAATTGTAAATTGTACGGGTGGGGAGAATTTTTACCCCTGTCTGGGAAAGCGGTTCCAGTTCGGATGGCTGGCTTCCCATAACACGCCAGGCAGTGCCATCAATTCTGATGATCGAGTGTAGCGGCTGGCTCTTTCCGGTCCAGTGAACTGTTTCACAATCATTCAGACTATTCCCCGGTGACCAGACACTGAAATAGGGATCGTGTGCCACAAGCGGAACCGAGGGCGCACGGAAATTCTGAGTGTCCTGGTTTTTTTGTGCAGCAACTGATAAGAAGATCAGAAAACTGAAAACAGTCAATAAAAATTTCATAAGAATCAGATTTAGAATTCGTAAAACTCGAAATTAGGATGTCTGCAAAAAGAGAATTTACCACAAAGGACTCAAAGGGAAAATACAAAGGTCACAAAGGGAATCAAATCTTGCATTTACTTTGTGTCCTTTGTGGTTAAATCGATTAGAACCTGATAAACAACAAAAACAACAATCCAATTGCAATCCGGTAGTATCCGAAATACTTGAATCCGTAGTTCTCGACCAATTTGATAAAGACCTTGACGGCAACCCAGGCCGTTAAGAAGGCGACCACCAGGCCTATGGCGAGCATGGTGTATTCGGGTTTGGAAAATGTGATGGGTGTTTTGATCAGTTCATAACCAGTTGCGGCAAACATGGTAGGTACAGCCAGCAGGAAGGAGAATTCCATCGCCTGCTTTTTGTCAAGTCCGTTGAAAACTCCGCCAATGATGGTGGCAGCAGCCCTTGATACGCCGGGAATCATGGAAATGCACTGAATCAATCCGATAAAGAAGGAATGCTTGTAGGAGATCGATTCAAGGTCCAGGGTTTTGCTCTCACGTGCCACCACTTTTTTATCAATCAGCACCAGGAAGATACCGCCTATCACCAGGGCGATTCCCACAACGTAAGGATTGAAAAGGTACATCTTGATGGTTTTGTACGCCAGGATGCCGACAATCCCGGTAGGAATAAAGGCGACCCCCAGTTTAAGATAGATGGTAAAACTCTGCAGAAACCTTGGCGCATAGAGCATGACAATGGCCATGATGGCTCCCAGTTGGATGGCTATTTCAAAGGTGTTGACAAATTCCCCTGAAATTTTCATGATGCTGGAGGCCATAATCATGTGTCCGGTGGAGGAGATCGGAAGGAATTCAGTCAATCCCTCTACGATGGCGAGAATGATGCTGTCGAAATTTGTCATGAGTATGTATGCTAAAGTGTAAGTCAGTTTGAAAATAGTTGAAGCAAATATAGCTTTCCTTTCTTATCCGTTTGTAAACTTCGGTTTAAAAGTTGCGGAAGGAAAAATTGGCTGGCCTTTAGGTGATAAAAACCGGCAGTTCAGAGAAACATACCTGCCATTTGGTGATTGCAATTTTCAAATAATTAACTACTTGTTACAATTGCCCAATATTTAGTAACAAATGAAAAACCAATGTCATGGAAACAACAAGAACATGCCTTGCCTCAAACATAGAATTACAGTTCTGTTATATGTGTTCAAAATAAAATCTGTAAGCATGAAAAAGACCCTGTTATATATTTTTCTTTTCATGACCCAACTCACTTTTGCCCAAAACAATAAGCAAAAAATCAGGGGAGTCATCACCGATAAACTATCGCAGACCACTCTTCCGGGTGCTGCAGTGCAGTTCATCAACGGGGCTGACAAAAAAGGTACAACGTCTGACAGTAAAGGGAATTATACGATTTCCGATCTTTCACCCGACAGGTATGAATTGAAAATTTCCTACCTGGGATACAAAGATGTGCTGGTACCGAACGTGGTGGTAACTTCCGGCAAAGAAACGATTCTGGACATAGCATTGGAAGAGAATGTGACCGACCTGAACGAGGTCGTGGTCACTGCAAGCAGCAAAGATAAGACCATCAACAACCTGATTCCCGTCAGTGCCCGGACCTTTTCGACCGAAGAGGTGAACCGCTATGCCGGGGGCCGAAGTGATCCTGCGCGACTTGCAGCGAATTTTGCCGGAGTGAGCGCCCCGGATGACAGCCGTAATGACATTGTGATCAGGGGAAATTCACCGGTAGGTGTTTTATGGCGCATCAACGGGATGAATGTGACGAACCCAAACCATTTTGCTACTGTCGGAACAACTGGTGGCGCTGTTAGCGCCTTAAATACCAATTTACTGAAGAGTTCAGACTTCCTGACATCGGCTTTCCCGGCAGAATATGGCAATGCGACGGCCGGTGTTTTCGATCTGGGATTTCGCAATGGAAATTCACAAAAAGCGGAAACTACCATACAAGCAGGCGTAATCACAGGACTGGAAGCAACAACCGAGGGTCCAATCAACAAAGAAAAGGGCTCATCTTATCTGGTAGGCTATCGTTATGCCTTGGCTGGCGTTGCCCAGGCAGTGGGTGTGGACATCGGAACAACCGCCCTGCCTTCTTACCAGGATTTATCATTTAACCTGAACAGTGGCATTACCAAAATGGGCAGGTTTACCTTGTTTGGAATTTTAGCCAATAGCAGCATCAAGATTGCCGGCGGAAATACAAGTTCTTTGTATGGAAACGGAAGCGGACATGATTTGAGCAGCCAGATAGGTATTCTGGGATTAAAGCATTTCATCCAACTGAACAGCAAATCGTACTTCATTTCTAACCTGGGTATCAACTATTCAAAAACAGACCAGACCAATTATGGTTTTGACCGATTGACAAGCGAATCATTCACGGAACAAGAAAACAATGTGGCCAAAACGGGATACAATTTTTCAACCAGTTTTAATTCCAAGATTAACTCAAAACTGTTTGTAAAAATTGGTATTCAGGATGAGCTGATGGGACTGAACCTTTACTACAGACAGAAGGAGAACATCAAGTCGGATTGGAAGCAAATTTGGGATTACAACAGTTACACCAATTTGGCGCAGGCCTACGCACATGTCAAATATAGTTTTAACGATAAGCTGACACTCAATGCGGGCATTCATTCCCAGCTATTTTTCCTGAACAATTCTGTTTCAATTGAACCGCGACTGGGATTGAAATATGATATCAATGGCAAAAGCTCACTCAATTTTGGCTATGGACTTCATTCCCAGATGCAACCGATCAATGTCTACTTTCTTCAATCGCAAAACGCCGATGGCTCATACAGCTACAACAACAAGAGTCTGGATTTTACAAAAAGCCATCATTTTGTTCTGGGATACGACTTGCAGCCTTTCAAAGACTGGCGGTTGAAAACGGAGGTTTATTATCAGTCCCTATACAATGTTCCGGTCAACACATTTTCGAGCAGCTACTCCATGCTGAATACCGGGGCAAGCTTTAAAACCGATTTGGAAGACCATCTTATAAACAATGGAACAGGCAAAAACTATGGAGCGGAACTGACCATCGAGAAATTTTTCAGCAAGGGATATTATGGACTGTTTACCTCATCCATTTACAGTTCAAAATACACGGGAAGCGACGGAGTGGAAAGGAACACAGCCTTCAACGGAAAGTACGTTTTCAATTTCCTGTGCGGTAAAGAATGGAAAGTTGGAAGCGAAAAAAGGAACAAAATTTCGACAGACCTGAAATTTACCTATGCAGGTGAGAGGGCCTACACACCCATCGATCTATCAGCCTCAAATTCTACGGGTCACGAACAATTGTCAACAGATGCCTTTTCTGCATTTTACCCTAATTATTACCGTTTGGATTTAAAAGCAAGCTACACTTTAAACAGCGGGAAGAAAAAGTTATCACATTCTTTTTCATTGGATTTACAAAATGTAACCAATCACAAGAACGTTTTCTCACAGAATTATGACGATAGAAACAAATCAATAAATACCACTTACCAGCTCGGGTTTTTCCCGAATATTATCTATAAATTACAGTTTTAATTGGTCTGAAGATGAGCAAGAATAAAAGCCAATCGGATATAAAATCAGGAATATTGAGTCCTTTTGCATGGAAGAAAAATAGTCGCTCCATCAGGGTTCTTTCATTTGGGTTAATAACACTGACAGCAATCATCATCAGGTTGTACATCAGCTTTTCCCACCACTTGATCTTGGGAGTGGATGGAGGTTATTATCCGTTGCAGGTAAGGAATATCCTGAACACCGGACTCCTTGGCTTTAATGACGTCCCACTCTATTTTTATTTTTGTGCCTTTATAGTGAAATCCCTATCTATGATGGGATTAACAGTTTCCAACGAAATCATCATTACCGTAGTCAAGATCGTTGACAGTGTTGCATTGCCTTTGCTGGCAATTCCAATGTTCAAAATGGTATTCCGGAAAGAGCAGAATATTCCCTTGTTCGCAGTATTCGCGTTGTTATTATTCGCAATACTCTCATTTACCCCATTTATGATTCTGGGAGATTTGCAAAAAAACGCATTTGCCTTTCCTTTCGCATTTATTTTCATGCTTTGTCTTGAGGAATTCATAGCCAATACTGATAAGAGAAATTTATTGGCAGTATTCATTTCGCTGACCATGATTGCCCTTTCACATTTTGGCGTGTTTACTTTTTGTTTGGTTTTTTTAATCCTGGCACTTTTTATGATCTATCGGGGAAAGGCAATTCTGCCCTCTGCGTTGGCCATTTTAATTGGATATGTCCTTGTTGTATTGTTCGATCATAACCGGGCTTTCCGATTGATCACATTTTGGAATGTGATATTTGAGAGGTCTGCCTTGTTGCAGGGACCATTACCATTCCCGGTATTGTTGAACCTGATATTTTCCTGTTTCCTGGCCATTTTTGGAATATTCCAATTTAGGAAGTTCAAAGGCAATGCTGATAAAGTCACCAAAACCATAGTTCCTTCCCTGATCGTAGCGATTTTCATTTTTGCATTCCCTTTCTATGAGATGCAATATGTTCAAAGATTCAATGTTTTGCTTTTAGTCCCGCAGATCTTGCTGGTATTAAATTTAATCCGGATGAATCCGAAACTGGCATTTCCCTTATCAATTTCGCTTGTTTTGCTAACAACCTTATCGATTTTCATGTATTCTTCAGAAGAAAAGAAGCCGGTCATGGATGATATGGCATTTCAGGATTTGCAAAACATCAGCAAGTATCTTCCTGAAAATAAAGAAAATAGTATTATCATTGCAACGCATGGCCTTGAATTCTGGACATCCCTGGCATTGAATGTCAGGGTTGGACAAGACAGGGCGAAGGATAAAATAGGTTTGGATAAATACAGCAATGTAATTTTCCTGCAACAGAAGAACGAAGAGAGACAGGGGTCATTGGGAAGGAAGCCATTTCGAAGACCAAAGATTGGAGAAGGCGGACATCCTCCGATGGGACCGGGAATGGGACCGCAAATGCGACTTCAGGTTCCTGAAAATTTTAAACTAATCTATAGTTCTCTCTATTTTAATGCCTATCAGAAATTAAATTGAAAGATATGTTTAAAACTAGAAAAGGATTTCTCCTGCTATACGCAATTATCTGGTTGCTTGTGTTGATATCCCCATATTTAAGGTATATGCAGGATGTTAGTGCCAATGGCTGGAGCAGAATGATTGGTGACTGGACCAATCTTTTCTTGCTTCTGCTTCTATTTCTGATCAATTTATTTGTGCTGGTGCCAAGATTACTCTTTAATGACAAAAGATCTCAATACTTTGTCCTAGTTACAGCCATGATAATTGCCGTAGCTTTTATCGGTTTAATCCTCCATCCAACAGGACCCCCTCAGCCACCTGGCATGAGAATTCCACCTCCGGATATTCAGCCTGGTCGACCATTTGACCTTCAGTCAATGCTGGGAACGATTCTGAATAATCTAATTACCGCTATTCTCATTATTGGCAGCAGCACTGCCATTGAACTTGAATACAAATGGCGCAATGAACAAAAATTACGAAAGGATGCTGAGAAAGAACATCTCAAGATGAATCTTGCCCTTTTAAGGCATCAGGTAAGCCCGCATTTTTTCATGAATACACTGAATAATATACATTCGCTGGTCGAGATGGACACGCAAAAGGCGCAGGATGCCATCGAACGGTTGTCCACACTGATGCGCTATTTGCTTTACGACTCGGCTCAAAACACCATTGAACTGAAAAGAGAGATTGAGTTTATCAGAAGCTTTGTTTCCCTGATGCAACTCAGGCATTCGGACGAAGTAGAGGTGAAGGTGGTGGTTCCGGAACAAATTCCTGATTTGCAAATTCCGCCAATGCTTTTTATCTCTTTGCTTGAAAATGCATTCAAACATGGGGTAAGTTACCCGTTGAAATCATACATTTACTTTGAATTGAATATCGGGGCATCTTCCCTGCAATGCATAATTAAAAACAGCAAGCATATTTTGGTGTCAAAGTCCCAGGGAGAATATTCCGGGATCGGTCTTGAAAACATTAAAAGGAGCTTAAAATTGCTGTATGAGGATAATTTCCGGCTGGATATTCTGGATCAGGAAAATGAATTTGAGGTCAACCTAAGAATACCATTATGAAAATCACCTGTGTGGCCATTGATGACGAACCTTTGGCGGTGAAGAAGATCGCCGGATACATTCAAAAAATACCATTTTTGGAACTGGTTGCTGAATGCCGGAGTGCATTTGAAGCCATGGAAATTCTTCAAAATAACAAGGTTCAACTACTCTATATCGACATCAATATGCCTGATTTTAATGGGATGGAATTCGTCAAATCCCTGACTGATAAGCCCTATGTTATTTTTACCACTGCATACAGTGAATATGCGGTAGAAGGTTTTCAGGTGGAGGCAGTCGATTACTTGTTAAAACCTATTACGTTCAGCAGTGTGCTCAAAGCGGCCAACAAGGTGAAAAATCTGGTGGAGCTAAACATGAATTGCCAAAGAGAAAGCATTCAGCCAATTTTTGATCACCTGTTTGTTAAATCTGCTTACAAATTGATCCGCATAGAACTGGATCAGATCAAATACATTGAAAGCCAGCATGAATACATTAAGATTTATCTCATCCATGGTGATCCGGTGATGACACAAATGAGCCTGAAGTCCTTTGGGGAACTGTTGCCTATCGACCGGTTCATGAGGGTTCACAGGTCTTTTATTGTCAATTTGAAAAGGATTTCAGTGATTGAACGAAACCGAATTATCTTTGACGGGAAAATTTATATCCCTGTAGGAGAGCAATACAAGGAGAAATTCCAGGAGTACAGGAATGGCAATATTTGATAAGACTTTTTGATGGAAACGTTCGAACATAAGTTATATCACAGGGCTTATCTCCTCAGCCTTTTCACCATTTTCTACAATGTGCTGGAAGGTGTTGTTTCCATGATTCTGGGTTACCGGGACGAGACGCTTACGCTGTTTGGTTTCGGAGTCGACAGCTTTATTGAGGTCATGTCGGGTATTGGCATAGCTATCATGATTTTGAGAATCAGACAGAACCCGAAGAGTTCAAAAAGCGAATTTGAAATCAGGGCGCTTCAAATTACCGGGAGTGCTTTCTACCTTTTGTCGGCAGGTTTGCTGGCCGGTATCGTGGCCAACCTGGTCAACCACCACAAACCTGAAACGACCCTGTGGGGTGTGGTAATATCATTGATTTCCATTGCGGTGATGGTCTGGTTGATGAACGCCAAAAAGAGAGCCGGGAGGCAGTTAAATTCCGAACCCATTCTGTCGGATGCCAACTGCACCAAGGTTTGTGTCTATATGTCGGTGGTTTTGCTTGTTTCGAGCCTCATCTTTGAGTTTACAGGATTTGCCTACGCCGATGTGATTGGTGCTGCAGGACTGATCTATTTCTCTTTCACCGAAGGGAAAGAAGCTTTTGAAAAGGCAAAAGGGAAAGAATGCGGATGTGATCATTGTTGAATCTGCTCAAATTCCCTATTTCCAAATATTTCTATCTGTTTCCATCTATTTCATCTTATCTCCATTTCCATCCATTTGTTTCCTTTTCATTTAATGAACCCGATTTCTTATCTTTGCGGTTTAACAAGTAGTTCTTTAAGAGTGGGAACACTCAAAAATGATTGATAATAAGAAATGTGTCTCGCAAAGACGCAAAGAACGCAAAG
>CAIUUO010000176.1 GCA_903902325.1 uncultured Bacteroidia bacterium | reverse complement strand
GTCACTTTGCTCCGGCAACCACTGGTCATTTTGAATTGGCAACAGGTGGTCAATTTGCTTCGGCAATGGGTGGTCAATTTACTCTGAAAGTAGGTGGTCATTTTCACCGTTTTTTCCACTCCACCAGTAAACGTATAAAATGCCAACAAATCCTCAGCTTTAAACTTTGGATAGTTATCAGCAAGTATTTCTTTGAGTGTAATCACATTGAACGGTCTTAAGTGAATTCTTTCGGTTGCTCTTCCAAAGAGTGGTTCTTTGGAATTCTCAAAAATATTCTTCATCAATGAAAAAATAGAGCCACATAAGATCAGGTTTATTTTACTCTTGTCTTTGTAACTATCCCAGATATTCTGCATCTCACTGTAAACTGAAGGATTAACAGAATAAAATTCCTGAAATTCATCAATTATGAGTTTGAAATTTGTTCTTCAAATCTTTCACAATTTCATTAATACCTATTTAACAACTTGCTTAGGAAGCACTCTAAAACCCTGCTTCACCATTTCTTTAGCAATTTCTTTTTTGTCAATATAATATTTGAATGCAATTTGATAAGTGCTATGCTGCATTGAAATCCTTGCATTGATAGGATAAGCCTTCTGGAGTGCCCTTCTAAATTTTTTGAGTGGATTTCTATTTGATTTCACGCCTTCTTAGACGCGACTAGATTGCCTAAACAACTTATAATTTTCAACTACATTATTTTTGTACAATTTCCTGGCATCGTCAGATAAAAAAGATTTGTCAACCATAATTAGTATCTCATCTTCTTTTTTATCAAATGTGTCAATAATCTTCGCAATAATCGTTTCTCTAATTTTCAAGCGCTTTCCAAATTCAATAAAATCTTCACTCTTATAACAATATTTTTCTCCTAATGGCAAATTCGTTTGTTCCATTTCTCCAAATAGATTCAACGCTAATAAATTATCAGTTAGATGAATCTTGGTATTCATTAAATCATACGAAGGTGATAACATCATATCTCCATCAGCGGTTTCCAACAGCGAAATGTTTTTCAAGTGAACATCACCATTACCAGTAAGGAAATTGAATATCAGAATTCGAAGAAAATCAACTCTATTTAATGGGCTAAGCCATTCCCCAACATCTTGATAGGTTTTTGAGGCATATTTATCTGCCGCTTTAAGTACTGACACGAAATCTTCCTGATTCAACTTTTCGCCATTCGCATCATAATCAAATCGTTTAGTAATATATACTGGAGTTCCATTGGCAAAGTTCATAAATGCACATTCGGCTATTTGGATACGAAACAGTTGTTTGGCTATTTGCATGGTTACATGTTCATTTGCTGGCGATTGGTCAGGCAAATTAAACCTGGACAACATTGGTTTAATGATATACTGGGATTTTTCATCTACATTCATCCTTGGAACTAACTCGACCCCCCTGGGTTTCCCAATAAATCCTTTTCGTTGAACTCCTGAGATACTAAACCCCATTGGTTGTCCGTCAATTCTTTTTGAAATATCTTCCCAATTGAATTTGAGCTGAGGACTGACCTTTGAGCGGTCAAATAGAATTGTCTCACAGGAGGAACAAAATCCTATTGTATTCTCCTTAAGACATCCGTTACACTGTGCCATGTTCTTTGTTTTTTACGGTAATTGCTCCAATTGTATCGTACTGACAGGTTAATACCAATAAGCTCCAATCATCACTAAGGTCAATACTTAATGCTTTACAGATTTGTTCCCTATTCTCTCCTTCGCTAAGAATGGATTTGAAATAGTGAAATAATTCTTTGGAATTATATGTTTTTTGTCTCTTAGGCATATTAACTGAAATTGGTAGCGTGGTAACATCTTCAATAAAGGCATCATCATACTCAAAATGATAACCATTATCATCAACCCAGAGTTCGCCTGCCTTAATATTTCCTTTATAGATGACTTCCAATTTATTTCCTAACCTCATATTTTACTAATTATGCTTTTTTACTTCAATTTTCATTTCCAGATTGAGATATTCAATAATATTTTGCAATACCGTAAAGGTCGGATTGCTACTCCCTCTTTCGATTTGGGAGATGGTAGTCTTTGACATACCTGTAAGGTCGGCTAAGTCACTTATGGTTAGTCTTAATACCATCCTTCTATGTTTTAATAGTTTCCCTAATTCTTCTATCTTCATAATGTCGTATCGCTATATTGGTAATATTCTGTCAAAAATACATATTTAATTCTAATATGTCAAATATAAGTCAATATAATGGTATATATTCAACATATATATTGAAGAATAGTGCAATTGTTAGGAATACATCAATATATTGGTGCAACGTAGTGAATTATTGGGAATCTGACCTAATTGTGGGGTTATTACCAAATTAATTTATTGACTTTCACAGGAATAAGCGTAATAAAATGGTCCCAACTCAATTGTCGCCACAACGCAGCGACAATTTGTTCATCTTTGAAAATTTGAGCAAATTTCAGTATATCTAAGAATCAATATAAATAGTTGTTTCCTGAGCCAATATGAGATAAAAAATATTTCCTTTGTTTCGTCATCAAGAATTGTAATAATATCAAATACTACAAATTATGGAAATATTATCACGTTTCAGCCGATTTTTCTTGCTAAAGTCTTCTTTAGAGGCTAAAATAAATGACAATTTGATATTGAACGTCGCAAAGAGCCTCCTGGTATTCATTTCAATTCTTTGGATTCCAGCCCAAACAATAGCTCTGCCCAGTTATGCCAGGCAAACCGGATTGTCCTGTTCTGCCTGCCATTTTTCCTTTCCTGAATTAAACTCTTTTGGCCGGCAGTTCAAGATGAACGGATATGTCCTTACGGGAATGAAGACCATCGATGCCAAGGAAGACAGTGACCGGGTTACCAGGCTGAAGTTACTAAGCACGTTACCATTATCGGTCATGGTACAGACTTCTTTTACCCACATTTCAAAGGACGTGGAGGGCACCCAGAATAATTCAGTGGCATTTCCACAACAACTGAGCGTATTCTATGCCGGACAGGTTACTCCGCATATCGGGACATTCATTCAAATGACTTATGATGGCCATACTTTTGGCATGGACAATGCCGACATCAGATACTCCAACCAGGGTCGATTAGGGTCAAAAAATCTCACCTATGGTTTTACCCTGAATAACAATCCGGCGGTACAGGATGTCTGGAATACTTCACCGGCATGGCGATTTCCATCCGCCAGTTCCGATGCTGCCGTAAATCCTGCCAAATCGACGATCATGGAGAATTTGGGCACACAAGTGGCAGGATTAGGCGCCTATACCTTGTACAATAACCTGCTTTTTGCCGAAGTGACATTGTACCGATCGGCACAGCAGGGAGCGGCCAACCCGGCAGACATTACCAGTACGATGGCAGTCAGGGGAGTTGCTCCCTACTGGCGGTTGGCGCTTCAGCACCAATGGTCACAGAATTATATTGAAATCGGGACATTCGGCATTGCTCCCACGCTGTATGCAACCGGGATATCCGGAATGAAAAATAAGATGACCGATGTTGGATTTGATTTGCAATTTGAACGCCGTCTCTCTGTTGGCGCATTCACCCTGCACTCTTCATTGATCAGCGAAACGGAGGTTCGTGATACATCCAGTACCCAGCATGTCAGAATAAATTTCAATTCATTCAAAATAGACGGCAATCTCTACCTCAAGAACGGCTTGGGAGCTACTCTTGGCTATTTCAATACCTCAGGGGCAGTGGATGAAAATGTTGCAAGCGTAACAAACAAACCCGACAGTAATGGGTTTATTGCCCAGCTTGAATACCTGCCGTGGTATAATACCAAATTTGCAGTTCAATATGTTGCATACAACAAATTTAACGGCAGTAAAAGTAATTACGATGGTGATGGCAGAAATGCAAATAACAACAACAGCCTGTATCTATTGGTCTGGCTCAGTTTCTAAAAATTCAATTTCCTATGATGATGAAAAATTTCTCTCTAAAGTTGGCTAAGACAGTATTGGTTCTGTTTTTAGGTTCAAATACGCTTATTGCGAACAATTTGTACTCCGGGATGGCAGAAGCAGCAATCCCTTCCTGTGTGGCTCCTGATGTACCATCGGTTCCGCAGAACAAAGATCTTGGTGTCGGACCTGTCAAAAAAGTTGAACTTGGACCTCTCGACAAGAAAATGATCAACGAAGGAAAGACCATTTACAACAACCAGTGCATTATTTGTCACGATCTGGATCAGAACAAACTCGGTCCTGCACTGAAAAATGTGGCAAAAATAAGGACTCCGGAATACATCATGAATTTGCTGTTGAACTCGGCACAAATGCAAAAAGAGAATGCGACCGTGATCGCATTGCAAAAGCAATTCAACAACCTGCCGATGCCAGATCCTGCCTTGAACCAGGCGAAGGCAAGATCCGTGCTCGAATACCTCAGGTCGCTCGTCCAATAAACAGATGATCCCAAATACAAAAAATCAGCCACCTGCATTTATCCACCCAGGTGGCTTTTTTTTTAGAAGCCCAAATGAACTATCCTGCAAAGAATTAATGGACTTTTACTTCTGCTGCGCAGGAGTAAAATTGATCCATTTGGCTTTCACGGGTTTCACAGTCTTCAGATAGGCAAAAATGGACAACAGGTCTCCGGTAGTCATTTTGCCATACATACTCCACGGCATGATGGAATTAAAACTTCCGGGTGATAATTTTATACTCAGCAGGGTGGAATCGGAATGCATCCGGAAGGAACCGATGAACCGCTCTCTGGTCCAACCGCCAATCCCTGTAGAATCCTCGGAAGAAATATTTGTGGATCGCACGATGGAGCCATCCGGGAAGGGAAATTCCCTGCCACCTCCATATTCAAATCCTGCAATCAATTGTCCGTGATTAACTTGTGTATGGCAATCAAGACAAGCCGCTGCTGTCGTCAGGTATTTCCCATAATTCACAGTATCCGATTTTAAAGGAAGTTTCGAATAATGGGCCTTATCAGGGATGGTGTTGATAATAAAACTCATCGGAAAATCTGATTTTGATTTTGGAACTTCATTTTCTATTGGCTGCAGGGTTCGGATATAAGCGATGATGCTTTTAATGTCCTCCTCATCCATCAATCCGTAGTAATGATAAGGCATGACAGGAAACATGGCCTTCCCTTCCCTGTTCACTCCCGTGGTTATCACCCTGAAAAGCTCTCCGTCTGTATAATTAACAAGCCCCGCAGGTGTAATGTTGGTGGCATAATAGACACCCGGAAAACCAAATTTCTGGTCGAACAAGTCACCTCCCATGCCGAAGGTTCCTGCAATCGGCGGACCTGAAAATCTTGACCAGTCTCTTTTTGAATGACAGTCGATACAAACTGTGACATGATTGGCCAAGTAGGCGCCCCTGGCAATTCGCTCGGGCGTCCTCTCAACCTTTAAATCCGGGGCAGAACCAACATTGGGCAGAAGAAATTTAATGTAACCCGGGACTAAAATCACAACACCAACAAAGATTACCAAAATCCATTTAAATACAATTTTCAGTTTCATACGCAAAATATTTAGGTGTTAAATGTTTTGGATCAGGGGATGAAACTCACAGGCAAATCTTTCAATGATTAACCTGACTGAAATGTGAAATAAGAAAAATTATGTTCTGTTGAAGATAATCCGGATGATGTTGACGAGGTAAGGGAAAATACCAGGAATTATCTGAACGAAATTTATGGCACAATTTCTATGGATGCAAATTTTTTGACTGAAATTTCGTGCCCCGGGGAAGGCCTGTTTCTGATCGGAATCCAGGTTTCCAGGTCAGAATATTCACTTTTACAGAGGATTTTACTGCGCGTTGAATAATTTCAGACCGTGTACTATTGGGAATAACAGGAACAATTCTCCTTTCACCGACACGGCTCTGAAGATGTAAGAAGCTACTAATTACTTGAATTTGTATTGTTTACAAATTTACACGGTTTGGAGAATCCATTTTTTATCAAATAGCCATCCGAAAACCAATTAAAAAATCCGTACGTAACGCAGGTAAAACCGCCATGTATCTAAGGAACAATGGATGACCGCAAAAAAAAATCAAAACTTTGGTTCTATCAATTCCAATGATAAAAAAGTTGAGGACATTTCCCTGTCAGTCACGGGGATAGAGACGATTTCAATTTTCCAATTTAAGTACTCCCGGCTGTGCCAATACGTTTTTGCACACTTGTATAATGGTTTCTGAATCCATTAGGTGCCAATTCGGATGACACCTCCCCGGAACACCGACTTCAGCCGAAAAATGACTCAAATGGGCTATCTGGGTCATTCTGGATTCACTAATTTTGTTGTGAATATCATCCATCCGCTTTCATGGGAAGTGGGATGAGCCCAATTCTGATCTGTGGCCCTGTTCAAAGTAAACAACCTAATAAAGCTGTTCAATGAAAAAATCATTACTTCTTCTTTTGATCGCAGCGGGATTAGCCTGGTCGTGCAAGAAAACGGTCGACCAGTCGACAGCGACTGACACTACCACTACCACACAGCAGAATCAGTCGGTTTCGAATAATGTCACCACCGGGGCCTTTACCGAGGTGTCCAACACAACCATCGGATCCTCCGGCACGACGCTGAAAATAGCAAAACCGGGTACGCCCGTTGATGGCGTTGAAATTGCCGTGCCTGCCAATGCATATACCACCAATCCAACCTTGAAGGTATCCTACGCAGAGATCAAGAGCCATCAGTTTGGCGCCAACTTTAATCCGATATCACCCGTCATCTCTGTCTCCTGTGATGGCGGATACTCCACCGGACTCATGAGCATCACCATCCCCGTGACAGTTCCTTCAGGCCAGATACCGCTTGGCTTCTACGTCGACGAGACAACGGGAAAGCTGGAAGGAATTCCCGTCAAAAGCTATACCTCCACATCGGTCACCCTGCTGACACGGCATTTTCTGCCCGACAGCAAATTGAAAAGCGGTGACCTTACTGCCAAGAGTGGAACAGGAACGTCGGCCAATATCATCATCAGCTCTATTGCAGAATCCGTGCTGAACGGACAACCCATCATTTCCTCGGGATTTAAACCCGGCACCGACGACTGGGAGTTTGTCAACTATGGTTCCTACACGGCATATGGCGGCCATTGCGCCGGACAAACGATGGGCGCCATGTGGTACTATTTTGAAAAGAAACCGACAGATGGCAGCCTGTTCAACAAATTCAGCGACAATGCCAAATTATGGGAGGATGATGCCAAAGGTTACAAATTCTGTTCCGTCCTCCAGAACGACCTGGACTTTAACGGCGCTGTTTCGACGATTTTTGACAAATACATCGACAAAAACCAGGAACTCGACAAATTCAAACTGCTCACCATCGCCGGAGCCATCATGGTCACGGGTGAGCCGCAAGCCATCGCCATTTACATGCTGACAGGCAAACTTAATCCCGATGGCTCTCCAGAATATGCAGGCCATGCGGTGATTTGCTACCAGGTTTCTGTAAGCGGAGGCAAACTGTACATCAGTGATCCCAATTACCCTGGAACCAATCAAAGCATCGACTTTGCCAACAATAAATTCAAACCCTACATGGCCAAGCTAAACGGGAACAACGCCTCCGATGCCGCCTATCCATACATTACCTATTACGCAAAAACTGCCGTCATCGATTGGGACAAGATCGGAAAGCGCTACGACGAAATGATTAACAATACCATCGGGACCGTCGCTCCCAACACATTCCCTGCCTATACCATCTGGGTGAGTGACAAGACCAAGGATTATGAACTGAAAGATGGAATGACCGTCACGAAAGATACTTTGACTACCTATGTGGAATGCCCTACTGCAACGGAATATTATACCAGTAACGGGAAGAAGCTGATCAGTTCTCGCATTTACAATATCGACGGTACAGTCAGAAGCGTCCAAACCGGTGTATCCATAACCAATTGGGCACTGAGAGCGAGTGAATATGTGAAACTGACCCCTGGTCCGAACAAGCTGGGTTATTATGTCATTGGATGGAATAAAAATGCCTTGTACGAAAATAGTACTTCCAGAATTCCCCTGTTCGTCGATTTCAAATGGATCACTGTCAATTATGTTACGCTTGGTGTTGCAGCGGATCCGGCCAAAGGGGAACCAGCCAAGGAGGTAAAATTCTACGCACTGACGAAAGGATCGGCGCCAAAATCCGCAAAATACGTTTGGGATTTCGGCGATGGGACAGCTGCCGTCACGAAGACCAATGACAGTACCGCCGTCCATACCTATGCCAAAATCGGTAACTACACCATCAAGACAGAACTGTATGACAATTCCACGAATACCAAGATTACGGATACATCTGTCTCCTATGTGGTTGCGATTGTCAGCACCACCACCCCATTCAGTGGAACCTACCAATTTCCCAGTACAAAATACTCCAATATATTTACCTTCAAGGTAGAGGTAACTGGTGTGTTTGACAGCCAATCCTACACAGTAAAAAATGTAGAGGTGGGGGACAGATATATTACAATTAATGTTGACAAAAACACAAGTATCAGCAAACCCGATTTCAAGTTAACTTTCAGTTATAAAGTTTCAGTTGTGTCGGCTACGAACAGGATTGACCAGCCGACCTATGTCCTTAACAATAATCTGAACATCAGCTCGATCCAATATTCAGCCTATTCATTGAACAATACAAATTCACTGAGTCAGGAATACCCTACTGCCAGCGGAGTTTTTTCCCTGGCTCCGGTTTACCCAAATTATGCTCTTGCCAATATCATCACAAGGTTTTCGTACGATTACAACGAGGTCTATACCTATAAAAATCCAGTCACTACTCAAACCATTAAATACTACGTGGAGACAGACATGGGAAGCCTCCAAATATACCAGTCGAACAATTGGTGATCTTCCTTTTTACTGAAATAAGATTTGGACGAATCGCCTATCAGCCATATCCTTTACTTTCTCACAGACCAAAAAATGGTTGATATGCATTGAGTTATTTTCAACATGCTCACGAAGGAGTTGTGATTATTCGCAACTCCTCTTTCTATTGGTATTGTCAGGTTTCCTGATTTATGTCACTTAATGTCCGAATCAAATACCCCGATAATAAATTATATTTGCATGCCCTTCCTGCGACATCCTGGCAGGCAGATTGTTTTTTGGAACCAGCGAACGGAGGATTCCTGATCCACCCCATGACTAAACAAATGAAAACGGAAAGAGAAATAGTAGAGGATCTGAAACACGGAAAGGCCGGCGCTTTTGATGCGCTCTACGAGGCCTATGCCATGAGGCTCTACCATTTTGCGCTGTCGATCCTGAAGTCGGGGGAAGATGCTGAGGAGGTAGTCCAGAACAGCTTTTTCAGGATCTGGGAGAAGCGAAGCAGCATCGATAGTAGCCATTCATTCAAATCATTCCTGTTCAGCATTGCTTACCATACCACCATCGATCTTCTCAGGGAACGGTTGAAGGAGCGCAAATACAGGGAAATTATCCTTGCAAGCGCATCCTCGGAATACAATCCCGAAGAGGCTATTGAGTTCGGCGACCTGCTCGAACAGGTTGAACAGATTGTCTGTGAACTGCCCCCACGCAAACTGGAGATCTACACCTTGAGCCGGAAGAAACATCTTTCGTACAACGAAATAGCAAAGCAGTTGGGTATTACCGTCAAGACGGTAGAAAACAGCATCAATTTCTCCCTCCACTTCATCAAAACCCGCCTGGGCAGGGATTCCATCCTGATTTTACTCCTGGCAGAATTGTTTTTTTAACCACGAAGGTCACAAAGGATTTATCATCAATAATTTCGGCAATAACTTTCATTGTCTATTGTCTATTTTAATACTTCGCGTCCTTTGTGTTTTCCTTTGTGACCTTCTATGTTGAAAAACAAGCAAAATATCTAAAATTATTAATTTTTCTTGCTTTTTCTCTTTCTAAAGCCTATAGCAGTTCAATGCAAGGTTCAGTCAAGGCCGGAGCGAAGCGGAGTTTATACAGCCTTGACGGGTTCTTGAATTGAACTACCTTTGCTTTTGACAGAGAAAATAGAGTTGCTTCTATCTTATCTGTTTGTTTTATTTTTTCTTCAAAATACCTCTTTAATCAATCTTCTATCAGCGGTCTGTTTTCAGCCGCAAGGTGTTTTTCATTTTAAAGAGGAAGGGGACGTAATCTTCGTGTAGCGGTCTTCCTTTTTTACAGGTGCTGCAATCACAAAATACCGTTTGTTCCCCCATCCAATTTTCCAAGGTTTTGAAGTTCTATTTCATTATTATTGTTACTGAATAACACTTAATTTGTAGGGTTGCTGATTTTGAAGGACAAAACGTATCCTGCTTAATAAACTCCTTGCAATCCTAATGATGGCTTTGTTCTTATGCATTCTTTTACTCATCTCATTGAATTTCAGCATTAATGCGGGATCTTTTCTAATGGCCTCCCATGATGCTTCTATTAACATGATCTTCAACTCTTTTCTTCCACGCTTTATCATTTTCCCCGCTTGCATCTTATCTCCGGAACCATACATTTTGGGGACAAGACCTATGTAGTTGCAAAGATCATCAAGTCGTTCAAACCGTCCGATATTGCCTATCTGGACTAAAATTGTCATAGCAGTCATTAACCCTATTCCTGGCACACTTAGCAAAAGAAAGTAATTGTTTTTGTATGCATCTGTTAAAGACAAATTCCGTACTTGCTTACTCAGCAGTAACAAGTCTTTCCTTTGGCTTTCCCCAATGTTGATATAATTGTCAAGAACCTGCCTTAAACTCGATTGATCTATAGCAAGTTCTTTCAGCCAGTTGATATATACTTTAGACCAGTGTCGGGTTTGGGCTGCAGTAAAACGATCAGGAATAGGTATCCCAAATTGAAAAAGCAGGGACTTTACCCTATTCTTCGTTCTGGAAACATCTTTTACCAATCGAAAACGCTGGCGCACTAAAGCGCGATCTGCTTCTAATGCCGAATCAGGAACATGAATGGCATTAAATTCATTACTTCTTAAAGATCTTGCCAGTTTACGGCTATCTGCTTTATCTGTCTTTTGTAGTTTCTCCTTTTGACTAGTCGGAACATCGGCTGGATGGATAACGATACAATTAAGACCCAATTCATTCAATTTACGACAGGAACCGAAACCACTAAAGCCAGCTTCGTAAACAGTATGATAATTACCCCCTGGAAAGTTTCGCTTTAAATAGGCTGCCAACAATTCGGGGTCAGGATTCTGGCTCATCGTCTTGTGCTCATATTGTTCACCCAAAATAGTCACTTGCCAACTCTTTTTGTGAGTATCAATTCCAATATAAAATGATTGGTCATTGAAGGAATCTTTTGTAATTTCGGTTCGCATAAGCTAAATTTTTAATTGATAATTAGTTTTGTCACTAACTAAATTAATCATTTTAGCTTATGCTTCATTTTTCAAACATAACACCTTCGTGGTTAATTTCTTTCATCCCCGGCTGGGGGGTAGACCCTGCATCTCCGTATTACTTCCGATTGGGGAAATCAGACGTACGTATCCCTCAACAACAAATCAAGATGACAAAAAGTAAAAAGAATCAAAAGCAGGATCGGATTCCTTCCCTGATCAAAAAATACGCAGACAACAACTGCAGTCCGGAAGAGGCGCAGGAGGTTTTGAATTTACTTGAAAATCCGGAGAACGACCTTCTGCTCAGGTCAAAAACTGAATCCCTCTTCGAGAAGGGAGACTTCATGAGAGAAACCCAAAACACCACGGAACTAAAGCAGACCATGGACCGTATTCTGGACCGGCTGCACCACAGGATCCGCCTGCGCGAAGAAAAATCAGGAGGCTATATGCGTACCGGTTTCCTTCGTATTTTCTCCAGGGTGGCTGCCATCCTGCTTCTTCCCTTGCTCGCTTATTCCGTGTATATCTCCTTTGAAAATGGCAAGTCAGATGTTCTTGCTTTGAATCACCCGAATATGCAAACCGTGAAGACCGCCACAGGCATGCAAACAGACTTTCAGTTGCCGGATGGTTCGCATGTCTGGCTCAATTCAGGTTCAATCCTAAAGTATCCTGTTCCCTTCGCAAACGACATACGACAGGTGGAGCTGACGGGCGAAGCCTACTTTGATGTCCGGAAGGATGCTTCTCACCCTTTCGTGGTTAATGCCGGAACCATGAACATCGAAGTAAAAGGAACCAAATTCAATGTGGTCAATTACCCGGATGAAGCTACCACGGAAATGATCCTCGAATCGGGAAGTGTCCAGCTTTTCTCGGGTGATTACGAAAACCGGAAGACCATCATCAAGGTCAAACCTGGCGAAATGGCCTCCTACGACAAATCAGCCAATGAGCTGAAAATCTCGAAGGTCGAAGTGGACAAATACATGGCCTGGAAAAATGGTACCCTGATATTCAGGGATGACAAGATGGATGAGGTGGTACGGAAACTGAACAGGTGGTTCAATGTGGAAATCATCCTCCAGAGCCCGCAGTTGAAGGAATATATCTATACCGCCACCTACCGGGAGGAGACGCTTGCTCAAATCCTGGAACTTTTAAAAATCTCAGCGCCAATCAAATATACGATCACCGACCGTGTACGCCAACCTGACAACTCATTCAGCAAACGAAAAATATACATAACCAAACAAAATTAAGCGTGCCTATGGAGAAACACTGAAACTGACCAAATGAAAAAAATCAAGGAGATGTTGACGCATCCCCTTGACAATCATTGCTTTTCATCTCGGACGATAGAAAAGATTCAATTTAATTAGTATTAAATCAAACACCACGAATTTATGAAATTTAAACGATTCACCAATCGGCCTGCGATAAACAACCTGGCCGGTAAAACATTTCTGGTTATGCGGTTAACATTATTCATTCTGATGGTAAGTGTGGCACAATTGTTTGCATTGGGAAGCTATTCGCAGAATGCAAGGGTCAGCCTTAACATCACCAATCAATCCGTGAAATCAGTACTGGCAGAAATTCAAAACCAGTCTGAATTCTCATTCATGTACAACAGCAAGATTGTAGATACCGACCGCAAGGTTGATATCCAATCGGACAATGATAAAATCAGCCAAGTCCTCGACAAACTTTTCAGCGGAACGGATGTGGCCTATACCGTTGTCGACAGGCAGATTGTCCTGTTTTCCACCTCTGCCACCTCGGAACAACAGGTAAAAAAAGTATCCGGGAAAGTCACGGATGGCACCGGCGCTTCATTGCCCGGCGTATCAGTCGTCGTGAAAGGAACCCAAATAGGGATCGTCACGGATGCACAGGGGAAATATGACCTGAACATTCCGGACAACGCAACCCTGCTTTTCTCCTTTGTAGGGATGAAGTCGCAGGAGGTCAAGGTAGGCAACCAGTCCTCCATCAATGTAGTCCTTGCCGATGAGACCATTGGTGTAGACGAAGTTGTTATCGTAGGATATGGTACACAGAAAAAGGTAAACATGACAGGCGCCGTCTCTTCCGTCAAATTCGAGGAGATGGCCTCCGGTCGCCCGATGATCAACGTATCTACAGCTTTATCAGGATTAAGTTCAGGGGTTACCGTCCGTCAGGGAAGCGGCAAACCTGGTTCTGACAATGGTACTATCCGTATCCGTGGTATCGGCACCCTCAACAACAGCGACCCACTGATCATCATCGACGGCATGGAAGGCACGCTGGACGCTGTCAATCCACAGGATATCGAGTCCATCTCAATTTTGAAGGATGCGGCTTCGGCTTCTATCTACGGTTCACGCGCCGCAAACGGCGTTATCCTGGTGACCACCAAAAAGGGCGACAACAAGAAACTGAATGTAACCTATAACGGTACATTTTCCGTGGCGCAGCCAACCAATCTGCTTGAATTTGTTTCAGACTATCCTACCTATATGCGTTTGCTCAATGAAAGCGCCAGGAATATCAGTACAGCGGAGGTATTTGGAGCGTCTACAATATCTGCATGGGAGACAGCACAGAAAGATCCGAACGGACTGAATGCCCTCGGCGTACCCAATTATGTCTCTTTCCCGAATACCGACTGGACCAAGGAGATGTACAGGAACAACCTGGTACAGGATCATACTGTGACTGTCAACGGCTCCACCCAGAATGCCAGGTTCCTGCTCTCTGCCGGATACCTGAATAACCCCGGACTCGTCGAGAATACTGGAATGCAACGCTATTCACTGCGTACAAATGTGGAAATCGATGCCAACAAATGGCTAACAGTGGGTACCCGCACCTATGCGACCATGAATAACACCGCCATGGGAAACTACTCCAACATGCTGGGATATGCAACCCAAACTACCCCTGGATTATACCCCAGATACAACGGATTGTTAGGATACCCGGAAGCTCCTGAGGAGAGTGCAACTGCAAACAACCTTTATGGGATGCTGAATGGTGTCAAAGGGGATGACAAGGTAAGCAGAATGAATTCGACACTTTATTCAAAAGTTAAATTCACAAAGGATTTAAGCTGGGATGTCAATTTCAACTACAACAAGCGTGTTGACGAATACAACAACTACACCAACCCTGCGATAGGAAAGCGTGTAAAATTCAGTTCAGGTCAGGTAATGAGCCCCGTGACAGATCCTTCTTTGCTTTCGACGTATTACAATACTTATGGAAGTTACACGTATATCCTCGAAAGTTTATTGCACTACAACAAGACTTTTGCCGGGAAGCACAATGTGGGCGCATTGGCGGGTTACAACGAAACTTATGCAAAATCCTACAATCACAATGCAACAAAAAAGGGATTGTTTGATGAAAGCGCCTATGTTTTCGATGCAGCCACAACCATGATCTCAACAACCGGAACTGCAAGTGACTGGGCTTTGCGATCCTTCTTTGGCCGTGTCAACTATGATTTCAACGGTCGCTACATGCTGGAGGCCAATATCCGCTACGATGGTTCTTCCAGGTTTTCTTCCGACAACCGTCACGGAACGTTCCCATCCTTCTCGGCCGGATGGAGGGCTTCAGAAGAGCAATTCATGAAGGATATTAAATTCTTCCAGAACCTGAAACTTCGTGCCTCCTGGGGTAAACTGGGAAACAACGCCTCAGGCAATTACGACTACATGGCACTTTACAATCCGGTGGGATATTCCTACAATGGACTACAGGTTACGGGCCTTGCACCGGGAAAAATACCGAACCCTATGCTGCAGTGGGAATCTACCACGGTGGGTAACATCGGACTGGATGCAACCATCCTTGACGGCAGATTATCTGGCGAAATGGATGCCTATAACAAAGTGACGGACGGAATCCTGACAACTCCTCCGATTTACCTGACCCTCGGACTGGTTGGCGCTCCAACGCTAAACTCCGCCGAAGTGACCAACAAGGGTTTCGAAATGAACCTTGTGTGGAAGGATCATATTGGAGAAGTGAAATATTCCATATCAGGGAATTTCGGCTACAACAAAAACACGGTGACAAGTTACAAGGGTCAACTTGTAACTGAATGGAGAACGGACGCTACAGGTGCTCCTGTTTACTATTCCAACATCGGGGATGTATCCAGCGGAGGCGATACCCGCGTCCTGGAAGGCCACACGATCAACGAATATTACCTGGTGGATGTCTATCACGGCAACGGCCAGTACAACAATGCAGACGGTACCGTCAATATCAACGGCGGTCCACGTGATGGCATGATCCGTAACCCTGCCGACATGGCCTGGTTGAATGGCATGATCGCGGCGGGTTATAAGTTTATGCCCAACCTTACCACAGCCAAGAACAAGATCTGGTATGGTGATTATATCTATGCGGATACCAATGGCGACAAGATCTATGGCAATACTTACGACAAGAATTTCACCGGAAATTCAGCCATGCCTAAATTTACATTCGGCTCACAAATGCATTTTGCCTGGAAAGATTTTGATCTGGATTTGATTTGGTCAGGTCAGGCAGGCAATAAACTCTATTGGCTGGAACGTGGCTACAACAGCTCAACCACACGCACAGGCTGGCAGATTGGCGCCATGCAGGTAAATAACCATTATTACTACAATGATGCGGACCCAAGTGATCCGGCCAACAACATCAACGCAACCTATCCACGTCTGAAATTAAACGAGAGCGACGGCCAAAATACGCAATCGAGTACAAGATGGCTCTATGATGGTTCGTTTGTCCGGTTGAAGAACCTGACATTTGGCTACACGTTGCCTGCCAGGATCGCGGCCAAAATCTATACCCAACGAGTACGTTTGTACTTCTCCGCAGAAAATCTGCTGACTTTCACCAAATTCCCGGGACTCGATCCTGAAATGGGTGGAAATACCAACTATCCTGTGATCAGGCAGATTGCTTTCGGTACAAACATCACCTTTTAATTTTTGAAAACATGAAATACCCAAACGGCAATTTTCATTCAAAGCGAAAATAATTATATGGGTATTCCATGTGGCAATTAAAAAACAAATTATATACACATGAAAAAGTTAAAACTTATCATCATCATATTTGCAATCAGCTTTTTTTCCGGCTGTAAAAGCAACTTGTTGGATACGACTCCCTACAACGCGATTGGCTCAACATCCATGTGGACCACAGAAAGTCTGGCAGATCTTGGGGTCAACGGTGTTTACCAAACATTGCGCCAGGATTACGTTGGGTTGAACCGCTGGTATTTTGACCAGGAGAGTACGACCGGTATGCCCAGGGGTGCAACTTCACTGACAAATGGCAACATCACCACTACGGATGGTCTGTTCGTGAATTACTGGAAACAGAACTATGAAGGCATCCACAGGGCCAATGCCGCAATTTTAAATGTGCCCAATACGCCGATGGCCGTCGAAAAGAGGGCAAGGCTGGTGGCCGAATGCAAATTCCTGCGTGCCTGGTTTTATTTCAACCTGAACCAGGTTTTCAGGGGAGTTCCGCTCTACCTTGTTCCGGTTACATTATCTGAAGCCAACAAAGGCCGCGAATCGGAAGCCAAGATATGGGAAACCATTGTGGCAGATTTGACAGATTGCATCAACGAAACCAATTTGCCCAACATCTATGTCAAGGGGAATGTCAATTTTGGCAGGGCTACCAAAGCCGCAGCCTATGCGCTGAGAGGCAAGGCATATATGTACACGAAAGATTTCGCCAAAGCCGAAGCGGATTTCAGGTCTGTTGGAACCATGGGTGCAACACTGTACCAGGGAGACTACAAGCAATTGTTCAAACTGGCCAACGAGCAGCATTCAGAGATGATCTTCTCCGTCCAGAACATTGCTGTCCCCGGTCTCGGTTCAGTGACCCAGTTCTACTGCGGTTCACGCGTATCTTTCGGTTCTTGCTGGAACAATTATCTGCCAAGTCCCGATCTGGTTGAATCGTATGAAAAGAAGGACGGTTCACCTTTCAACTGGAACGATTACCTGCCCGGTTACAACTCAATGACTCCGGCACAACGATCAGTCTATTTCCTGCGTGACGGACTGACAGCTGCCGAAATCACCACCTTCACCAAATATGGCGCCGATATGACCAAGTATCTCCCGGTAGGCAACGAGGATCGTGTGAGAAGAGTCTACGAAGACCGCGATCCGCGATTGACAACAATGATCATCACTCCCTACTCAACCTACCTGGGCGCTAATGGTACTACTCCCTATACCTATACCCTTCGCTGGCCATACAGAGGATTCGATACATCAGCGCCATTTGATGTCAAAACTGACACCAATACCATGTTCTATTATTTGTGGCGCAAATGGGTATATGAAGGTACCGACACTCCAGCCCGTGATTACGGCCCTATCGACCAGCCTTTGATCCGTTACGCGGATGTAGTTCTTTCGCTTGCAGAAGCCATCAATGAGCAGGGATTCAAGGAAGAGGCAGTCACGCTTGTCAACAGTGTGCGTACAAGGGCAGGTGTTGTTGCACTTCAGACTTCCAACCCTGCTATACCCACTTACGTAGCCAATCAGACAACCATGCGGGAGCGGATCCGCAACGAACGCAGATGGGAACTGTGTCTCGAAGGAGTCAACCTGTTCGACGAAATGCGCTGGGGTACCTGGAAAGACAAGAAATTCTACAGTGGCAACGGCATCAAGCAGGTATGGGGAACGCTTACTTCTCCCTATTCCTGGAGAGGCGATTACATCTACAATTGGGCCATTCCGCAAACCGAAGTGGAAATGAACAAGAATCTTGTCCAGAATCCAGGATGGATCAATTAATTTAAAAACAGATAGTGTAAGGCTGGTTCTGCAAAACGCGGAATCAGCCTTTCCTTTAACAGCCAGATTTAACCACCAAGGACACCAAGTACGCACAAAGGGCGCAAAGCATTATATTTGATTGCCCTTTGAATCCTTCGTGTTTTCCTTCGTGACCTTAGTGGTTAAATTTTAATAAATATCAAATGAAGTCAATTGCTATCTTTTTCTTATTTATTCCGATTTCGCTTTGGGCATGCAGTAAGGGCAACAGCCAGGGAGATCCTGCCCCGCAGACCATCCATGTAGAGTCGATGCTTCCTGCACACCTGAAAAGCACTTACCAGATGGTCTGGAACGACGAATTTGACGGAACAACCATCAACCTCTCCAAATGGAATTTCAGGGGCGAGGGAACCGTCCGCAACTATGGCATTGTTTCCAGAAATACCATTTCGCTTGACGGCAAAGGAAATGTTTCCATCAAGGTAACCAAGGATGCCGAGGGTAAATATTATATTGGAGAACTCGGCACCTCCGGAATCTATGAAACAACCTACGGCTATTTCGAATGCCGCGCCAAAATGAACAAACAGCTGGGTCCCCATGTAGCCTTCTGGCTGCAATCCAACGATCTGGGCAAGACAGGCGATCCTGCCAAAGACGGCACGGAGATCGATATTTTCGAATACCACCGCAAGACCCCCGACCTGGTATACCACAACCTGCACTGGGATGGTTATGGCGTCAACCACAAGCACATCGGCACACAGACTCCCTTTGCCAATGCCGACAATGTCTTCCATGTCTTCGGCCTCGAGTGGAGCAAGGACACCTACATTTTCTATGTCGACGGCAAGGAAACCTGGAGGACTTCGACAGCAGTATCACAAAAAAGCGAATACCTGATACTTTCCACAGAGTTGACAGGCTGGGGTGGCGATCCGGCTTTGGGAAATTTCCCGGATGAAGTTATTTTTGATTATGTACGGGTATATCAGGCAAAACCCTAGCCATAATGCCTTATAAAACTAATTGTGCTATGAAAGAAATAATAAAAAAATTTGGAATCATTTGTCTCCTTTTTGTGCTTTTATTGCCAAATATACTTGTGGCACAAAATAGTATCCCGGAAAAAAAGATGGGGTGGTGGGAAGATGCCAGATTCGGTATGTTTTTACATTGGGGTATTTATTCAAAAATTGCCGGAGAATGGAAAGGAAGTAAAGACTATCACGAATTTGTGATGCTTCAGGCAAAAATCCCATTGCGAGAATACGCTGCCTATGCAGCGACATTTAACCCAATAAAATTTAATGCGGAGAAATGGGTGTTAGCCGCTAAAAATGCGGGAATGAAATACATGGTTTATACCTCAAAGCACAGTGATGGCTTTTCCATGTATCGTTCTGATGCGAGTTCCTATAATATTTACAATGTTACCCCTTTCAAAAGAGATCCTTTGATGGAACTGGCTGATGCTTGCAAAAAATACAAGATGAAGTTGGGGATTTATTATTCGCTCGGCCGCGATTGGGCGGATCCTGATGTGCCAACCAATTGGCCCACAAAAGGAGGCAGGAGCAATACCTGGGATTTCCCTAACGAGGATGCAAAGGATTTCTCCAAATACTTTGAGCGGAAGGTCAAGCCACAGATTAAAGAGTTGATGACAAAATACAAACCGGCCATTCTTTGGTTTGATGTACCGGAGATGGCAAATTCCGGGCAGAGTCAGGAGCTTCGTAACCTTATTCTGGGCATTGATCCTGATTGTATCATCAATGATCGCATTGGAAACCGAAAAGGGGATTATAAAACCCTGGAGCAAACCTCGAGTGGTAATATAATTCCGGGAGATTGGGAAACGTGCATCACCATGTCGAAAAAATGGGGTTATATGAAATATGATACCATTTTTAAATCCTCGGAGAAACTGATCGGTTTATTGGTTGATGCAGCGAGTAAAGGAGGAAATTTGTTGTTGAACGTTGGTCCCACTGCAGAAGGTGAGTTTCGTCCACAGAACCTCGAACGGTTGAATACAATTGGTAAATGGATTTCAATAAATGGAGAAGCAATTTATGGCACCAAACCATGGAAAATTTTCGGGGAAAACGCCGATTCTGCTGCCTACAAAGCTGCAGAGACTTTCAAGCCGGAAGAGATGGATGCCAACTTCGATGGAACGCCGAAGGATGTAGTGCAGGATGTACGGTTCACAACAAACGGAGAATATCTTTATGTCATAGCGCGAAGTTGGAGAGCAAAGGACATTGTTATAAACTCACTAACTTCAGCAAATAATCATATAAAATTCTTAAATCTGTTGGGTTATAAAGGTAAACTTAACTGGAAGCAAACTGCTGCCGGAACAAAGATTGAGATCCCTGAAAAGGCGCAAAAGGGATTGCCCGTTTATGTTTTCAAGGTAAAGCTATAGACAAAAATTTAAGTATGAATAAAAAATTCGCGCTCATCGCATTGATGCTGGTACTTCAGCTACAGGCTCATCCACAGAAAGACGGTCAAAAAATTGTGGTCCCTGTATTGCCAAAGGATCTGAAAATCAGTTATCCCAAAAGCAATCCACTGAAAAAGGCGCTGCAGCCGGTACCCGAAACCGCCATTTTCAAAATGGAAGGGTATTACCTGTGGGATCCATCAGTCATCAAGGTTGGTGATACCTACCACCTATTCTGTTCGCGCTGGCCAGCAAAAGATGGGATGATCGGCTGGAAGCAGAGCCATGTGATAAGGGCAACCTCCAAATCCCTTTTCGGTCCGTATCAGTTTCAGGAAGTTGTATTGCACCCTTCGAACCATCCATGGGCTACGCAAGCCATTCACAATCCCAAGGTCATCAAGGTGGGAAACAAATATCTCCTCTATCACCTGGGTATTCCGCAATGGAAAACAGGGTTCGCTTTCGCGGATTCCATTCAGGGTCCGTGGACTCCTGTTGATCATCCTGTGATAGCCACCAACAATCCTGCCCTGCTGGTACGGCCCGATGGCAGAGTCTATGCAGTTGGAAAGTTCAAACCAAAAGTATTCCGCGACGGCAAATGGGATGCCAACATGCAGGCCTTTGAAGCTGCCGGAATCCTGGGGCCATACACATTGGTCAAGGATACGCTGAACCGACTACCCAACAATTTTGAGCTGGAAGATCCGACCATCTGGTGGGCCAACAACCAGTACAATGTGATCTGTACCGACTGGGAAGCCAAGGTAACGGGTGTGCAGAAATCTGTCGTCTATTATACCTCGAAGGATGGGATCAATTACACTCTTTATTCCCAAATTCCGGCATGGTCGCAGACAGAACCCATCCCCATGAAAGGCGGAGCATCATTGCAGGTTAGAGGGATTGAGCGTCCCCAGGTATTTATCAACGAAAAGGGAGCGCTCACTGCTTTGCTTGTATCCGTTCATCCTGCAACGGATGTTCCCACCTTCATCGTTATCAGACCAGTCAAAAATTTTGTACCAAAGAATAAATAATCCCAATTCATCGCCATGAAAAAAATAGCTCTATTCATCCTGTTACTATCATCACTGTATGCAGCCAAGGCATACGATCAACGCGACCTGCTGCGACATAAATCGGATATTGCAACATTGAAGTCCTGCCTGATCCTCAACCAAAAATGGGTGACCTATCCCAAATACACTGATCGAAGCGGTTGGGATGCCCTTACTACCGGTGTGAAGGCTGACATCATCCAAAAAGGGGAGGCAGCCTTGAATTACGAATGGAAAGTAGTGAAGGCAACCGACTACCTCGAATTTGACAAGAGCGGATCGAGGACCATCATGGAAATTCCTTTCAATTCCAATAACTCCGCATTGGCAGATCTTGTCCTGGCCGAACTGGCAGAAGGCAAGGGTCGTTTCATGAACCAGATCGTCAACGGTGTCTGGCATACCTGTGAAATGACCAGTTGGGCGCTTTCCGCACACATCGGCAGGGAGCAGAAGGAGAAAACCGCATTGCCATCGTTCAAGGAGAATATCATCGACCTCACCTCCGGCGACATGGGAGCCTTTCTTTCCTGGACCTGGTTTTTCCTCAAGGATGAGATGGACAAGGTGCAGCCCCTCGTGGCGGAACGCCTGCGCAAAAATCTCCAGGACCGTATCCTGGATCCCTACATGAACAGGAGCAATTTCTGGTGGCAGGCTTTCAATGCGACCCCAAAAACGATGGTAAACAACTGGAATCCCTGGTGCAATTCGGATGTGCTGACCAGTTTTCTCCTGCTCGAGAATGATCCCGACAAACTGGCGGCAGCTGTTCAGCGCACCATGGTTTCGGTAGACAAGTTCATCAATTACTACCACAGCGACGGCGCCTGCGAGGAGGGCCCTTCCTATTGGGGACATGCACCTGGCAAGTTGTATGATTACCTGCAGTTACTAAATTACGCGACAGGAGGTAAGGTTACCATTTTCGAGCTGCCGATTATTAAGAACATGGGCGAATACATCGTCAGGTCCTATGTGGGCAATGGCTGGGTTGTCAATTTCGCCGATGCATCCGCGAAGGGTGGCGGTGAACCGGGAATGATCTTTCGTTTTGGGAAAGCCGTCGGAAGCCAGGATATGAAGCAGTTTGCCTCCTATCTGCTTCAACGCGACAAGAATCCCGGCTATTTCAATGAAGGCAGGGACCTGTTCCGGACTTTGGAGAATCTCAAATTCCACGGCGAACTAAAAGAGACCCAGCCGGAAGTTTCAAAGGCTGCCACCACCTGGTACCCCGAAACCGAATTCTGCTACATGCGCAACCAGAGCGGCTTTTTTGTGGCGGCCAAGGGGGGCTACAATGCCGAAAGCCATAACCACAACGACATGGGTTCGTTCACCCTCTACCTCAACGAAACACCGATGATCATCGATGCCGGAGTAGGCACCTATACCCGCCAGACCTTCAGCGACGAGCGCTATTCCATCTGGACCATGCAGAGCAATTACCACAATCTCCCGATGATAAATGGTGTGGCGGAGTCTCCCGGAGCAGAGTTTCGCTCCCGGAATGTTTCCTTTGATCCGAAAAAATCCTCGTTCTCATTGGATCTCGCCAAGGCATATCCTGCCGAAGCCGCCGTCGAAAAATGGCAAAGAAGCTACCAGCTTCAGGAGGGAGAATTGAACCTGGTAGACGAATTCCATCTGAGCGCAGCTAAAAGCCCGAATCAACTGAATTTCCTTACCTGGGGCAAACCAGATGTAAGTACTTCCGGCATTGTTCTGCTCGAAAAAGAAGGTGTCAGGATGAAACTGGAGTACAACAAAAATCAGTTTGAGGCCTTTTTGGAAACCATAACACTGACTGACAGAAGGCTTTCCGATGTGTGGGGCAAAGAAATCTACAGGCTTACGTTAAAAGCAAAGAAAACAGAACTTTCAGGAAAATACAAGGTACGGATCAGCAAGCTATAGGCCGATAAATTTGTATGTCTTCAGGATACTCTTCCCTGGATGTCAACTATTCCAAACAGTTATATCCAGGAAGACTTTTAAAACCCCGCATCAAAAATTGAGGATAAATCAGCAGAGACGTTGCATGCAACGTCTCTGC
>CAIUUO010000175.1 GCA_903902325.1 uncultured Bacteroidia bacterium | reverse complement strand
CTTTGCGTTCTTTGCGTCTTTGCGAGACATTTTGAAGCCAATTTTGTGCACTGAAATTCCAGATAATGAACAATTTCAAAAGAACACTCATCACCTCTGCATTGCCGTATGCCAACGGTCCGGTACACATCGGCCACCTGGCAGGAGTCTATGTCCCCGCGGATATTTATGCCCGTTACCTCCGGTTGAAGGGGGAGGAGGTACTGTTTATTGGCGGGTCGGATGAACACGGTGTCCCGATCACCCTCAAAGCAAAAAAAGAGGGAACAACGCCACAGGCCATTGTCGACAAATACCATGGCATGATCAAGGATTCGTTTGAAAAATTCGGCATCTCTTTCGATATCTATTCCCGCACCAGTGCAAAGATTCATCACGAAACAGCCGCCGAAATATTCAAGACCATATACGATAAAGGGGGATTTGTCGAACAAACCACAGAGCAGTTTTTTGACGAAGAGGCCAACCAGTTCCTGGCCGACCGATACATTACCGGCACCTGTCCGAAATGCGGTTTTGAGAAGGCATACGGCGACCAGTGTGAAAGTTGCGGCACCTCTCTGAACGCCACCGATCTGATCAATCCCAAATCAATGCTTAGTGGCAACGTACCCGTGATGAAGGAAACCAAACATTGGTACCTTCCGCTTGATCAGTATGAGCCTTGGCTCAAGGAGTGGATCCTCGAAGGCCACAAAGAGTGGAAACCCAATGTGTATGGGCAGTGCAAATCGTGGCTGGATGGTGGACTGAACCCACGGGCTGTCACTCGCGACCTCGACTGGGGCGTTCCGGTTCCGATCGCAGGAGCCGAAGGGAAGGTGCTCTATGTCTGGTTCGATGCGCCCATTGGCTACATCTCGGCCACGAAAGAACTGACCCCTGACTGGGAAAAATACTGGAAGGATCCCGAAACAAGGATGCTTCACTTCATCGGCAAGGACAACATCGTTTTTCATTGCATCATCTTCCCTGTCATCCTGAAAGCGGAGGGTTCCTATATTCTGCCCGACAATGTACCTGCCAATGAATTCCTCAACCTCGAGGGGGATAAAATCTCCACCAGCCGCAATTGGGCGGTATGGTTGCACGAATACCTCGAGGAGTTTCCCGGCAAGGAGGATGTTTTGAAATATACATTGACAGCCAATGCTCCGGAAACGAAGGACAACGACTTTACCTGGAAGGATTTCCAGACAAGGAACAACAGTGAACTGGTGGCCATTCTCGGCAATTTTGTCAACAGGGTACTGGTGCTCACCAACAAATATTATGAGGGGGTGGTTCCCGTAGCCGGGAATTTTGAACCCCGGGATGAAGAGGTACTTGCCACCCTTATCCAGCTTCGGACGGAAGTGGAAAAGGCCCTCGACACCTTCCATTTCCGCGAAGCCCTCAGGTTGGCCATGGAGATGGCACGTCTGGGCAACAAGTATCTTGCCGACATGGAGCCCTGGATCCTGGTCAAAACAAATCCGGAAAGGGTCAAAAGCATCCTGCATGTTTGTTTGCAGATTACGGCCAACCTCACCATCGTTTTTGAGCCATTCCTGCCATTTACGATGAACAAGCTGCGTACTTTCCTGAACCTTGGGAAACTGAACTGGAACGAACTGGGAAGACGGGACCTGCTCAAGGCTGGCGACCGGGTGAACACCCCCGAACTCCTCTTTGAAAAGATCGAGGACGATGCCATCCAGCGACAGGTGGATAAACTGCTGGCAACGAAGAAGTCCAACGAGTTGGAACAAGTTACCATGGCTCCAGCCAAAGCCAACATCGAATACGATGACTTTGCGAAACTGGATATTCGTACAGGTACCATCATTGCCGCCGAGAAGGTGGCCAAAACCAAGAAATTGCTGAAATTAACCATTGATACAGGTATCGACCAGCGGACGGTCGTATCGGGCATTGCTGAACAGTATGAGCCTGAACAGATCATTGGTCAACGAGTCTCCATCCTGGTCAACCTGGCTCCCAAAAACCTCAAGGGGATCGATTCGCAGGGGATGATCCTGATGGCCGAAAACCACGAAGGCAAACTGGTGTTTGTTTCACCTGTTGAGTCAATTGCTGACGGAGCAGAAATTCGCTAGCCGGAAGGACTGTTGTGGTCGATTTTTCAATCGGACGCCCACGCAGGGGCGCCCCTGCGTGGGCGTCCTGTTCAAAATACATCCAATTCTATACAATCTCAATCTATAAGACGGCCTTTTTCTTCCAAATATGACCAGATTTGATAGGTGATTTTTAGTGTATGTTCCCACGAAATCAACACTCTTTTCTTTTCACAGTATTTGAAAATTGAACCGGCAATGTCTTCGTTGCAAATCCACGATCCTTTTTTTCTATGATTCTAGTATTCCCCCATGGCAACATCAATCACCAACCATTGGTCGTTCGACAGCGGAAAATCAATCCTATTGCGGACAAATTCCTGGACATCTTCAGAACGTATTGGGGCGGAATTTAGGGGTATTGTCTTCATTATAAACTGTTTGAACTGACGTCAGTTATTTTAGAAAAAATATTTATTTGTAATGATGGTAGAATTATGTTCTGCCCTCAGTACTAAAGCAATTGTTTACTGAATTGGGAATTTGTCATAAATCCTCTTCAATTCATCCAGACTATGAAAATCAACTACATTAATTTCTCTGAAAGGATTCCCTGCATTCCACATTCCACCGAAAGGCATTACCCATGCATAACTTTTTATCTGTGAATAATCTGTTGAAATCAGAAAGAAATTGCAGAAAATCTGTTCGTTAAGGTTTTTATTGATTTTAGAGAAACCCCTGTTTCTATTAATTTCCAGTACCAACTCATCTTTCTTTTCACAAACATTTGGCAATATACATTTTGCCACCTCTTCATCTGTGCATTCGACCCAAAAGGAATTTTTGTAGTCGTTCAGACTGCATTCATGCCAAATCAATCTTGTTTTCATAGTTCTAGTTATCATTAGGTAATTTCATCTGTTCAGCATATCATTAAATTTTTACAAGCTAAAGAAACTACATTCCATACTCTTTGGGAACTTTAAATTTGCAGCAAATTCAAATAGAAACATTTCTAGCTGGTCTACTGCTGCATTTATTTGATTTGCCAATTCATGTGAAAAGGATAAATATTCATAGTAATAATCAATTGCATTTTCATATTTGAGTAATGCGAATTTTTCAATACCTGGATCACTGAATTTCCCTGAATTCAATGCATTTATGACCCTTTGATCTAAAATAAGGGTGGTTAATGAATCAATTTTTAGTCTCATAAAATAGAGGAATTTGGAGAGGGTAGAAAGACCAAGTCCATCAATTTTTAACAATTCCTTTATCTCGTCAATGGTGATAGTTCCTTCTTGAAAACTCGTAGTTAGAATCGAAATCAACTTATCGAAGTTTGTTGCTTTCAAAAGATTATCAATATTTTTCCCTCTCCCTTTTGTTGGATATCCCCACATCAGGACTTTAATAAAAAATTCCTCGATATTCCCGGTTGAATTAAAAAGGTCATAACGGGAAATATTGATTACATCCTTTTCTACAAAAATACGAGTAATGATAGGTTGTTGGTCCAAATTTTTCCATACATCCCTCTTAATTTCAAATGATTGATAATCAAAAGGAATCTCTCTGATAAAATTTGAAAAATCTGTAATTTTTATGTTCGAAATTTTGGGTTAAAGAGAACCAACTGCTAGGTCTTAACGTGTCACACATCTATTTATCTAAAGTCTCAACATTACCACTCTCTGGATTCAATTGATCCTCCTCCCATCTTTCCGGGTTGTGTAAAGTATATTCCGCAATCCGGTCTAATGAATCGTCGCTGCGAATGATATCATCCCAATAATTGCGTTGCCATAAATGACCATCAAAACGTTTCCATCCCAAATTTTTGACACCACGGATGTATTCGTTGGTGGTCATTGTTTTGAACCAATCCACAATATCGCAAACTGTTGGATGGAATTTTTTGTTGTCTGGTCCATAATGGGGTTGGTCAACAAAATTTAAATTGTCAATCGGACGCCCACGCAGGGGCGCCCCTGCGTGGGCGTCCGTTACAATATCCCCACCAATTCCGTCAATCTGGATAATGCAATGAAAATGAT
>CAIUUO010000174.1 GCA_903902325.1 uncultured Bacteroidia bacterium | reverse complement strand
GGCTTTCAACATATCGGTAATCGAAATATAATCCTCATTTTGAAATTTCAAAAAGGCTATCTCTATGCCCAGAACATTTAATGTAGATTTTTTGCTTTTCATCATGCTAAAATTATAAAAGGTGGGGTAATTCCCAATTCTTTACAAAAACCGGCGATCGTTTGATCAGTTTCTGCAATTAGTTTGTCGAGTTCGATAAGTTCCACCGCCAGTTTATTAATATCAATGCTCTCCTCCGCTTCAAATGTATCGACATATCTCGGGATGTTCAGGTTGTAATCATTCTCTGCAATTTCTTTCAACTTGGCCCGCTTGCTGTATTTGGCTTCTTCAATGCGGTTTCGGTATGTGTCGACTATTTTGCTAATGTCATCATCCCGAAGCATGTTCTGGGTTTTCACCTTTTCATAATGCTGGCTGGCATCAATGAACAGGATGTCTTCAGGGTTTTCACGACATTTTTTATAAACCATGATACATGTGGGGATGCTCGTACCGTAAAAGATATTGGCAGGTAACCCGATTACGGCATCCAGGTAATTGCGGTCTTCAATCAGGGACCTACGTATAAGCTGTTCTGCTCCCCCACGAAACAAGGCACCATGTGGCAGAACGATGGCCATGATGCCATTATCTGCCAACTGAAAGATCATGTGTTGCACAAAGGCGAAATCAGCCTTGCTCGATGGCGCCAGTTTACCATACTGGCTAAACCTGTCATCGGTCATAAACAGAGGGCTGGCGCTCCACTGTGCGGAAAATGGGGGATTGGCAACCACGGCTTCAAACTTTTTATCAATGTGCTGTGGATGTTCCAGGGTGTCTTCCTGCCTGATGTCGAATTGCCGGTAATGCACATCATGCAGGATCATATTCATCCGACATAGGTTATAAGTGGTACGGTTCAGTTCTTGTCCGTAAAAATTATTAACCTCTGCCTCTTTGGAAATTCTTAACAACAGGGAACCTGATCCGGATGTGGGGTCATAGGCCGATTTCAACTTGGTTTTCCCTGTGGTAACAATTTTCGCCAACACTTTGCTTACCCCTTGTGGTGTATAAAACTCACCGGCCTTCTTCCCTGCTCCACTGGCAAATTGACCAATCAGGTATTCGTATGCATCACCTAAAACATCGACAGCAGCATTTTCAAGCTGGAAATCAATGTTGTCCAGGTGAAATAAAACTTTCGAAATCAATTCATTTTTTGCTGATTCGGTTCTGCCAAGTTTGGTACTGGTAAGGTCAAGGTCTTCAAAAAGATTGTCGAAATCATCCTCACTGGCAGTGCCCATTGTGCTTTGCTCAATGTTGGTCAGGATTTTAGCCAGATCTTCGAGGATAAAGTTGTTTTCACCTTCCTTAGTGCTATTGCCGCGTTTCGCCACTTCACTGAACAGTTCGGAAGGTGTCAAAAAATAGCCAAGTTTTTCCAACGCTTCCTCTTTTATTGCTGCGATGTACTCTTTCCCCTGCTCTGTTTTTTCGCCAATCTCTTTATACTTCAGACCATCTTGTTTTAAGATAGAATCGGCATACCGGAACATCTTTTCCGAAAGGTATTTGTAGAAAATAAAACCCAGGATATAGTCGCGGAATTCATCGGCATTCATTTTGCCGCGAAGGGTGTTGGCAATGTTCCAGAGCTGTTGTTCCAGTTGTTTTTTTTGATCTTCTGACATTTAGGAATCGCTTATTTGTATTACGGTTCAAATATACATTTTTATGTTGGGATGGCGGGAATATGACCTTGCCTTTACGATCATTAAAAACGGGAGTTCCGCCCCCAAGGGTGGAACTCCCGAATCATCAGAAGTTGATCTTCTCTTCAGCTTCCGAAATGCTACCATCGAATGATGACTTAAGAAAATCAATCACCTTTTTAACTCCAGGGGTGAAGCTGGTGGTGAAGACATTCCCGTCTGAGTCATTCAGCCGCATAGAGCAGTTGAAATCGTTGGATGAAATCTGGAAACGTTCAAGTTCAGAGCGGGTTTGCACCAACTTGGCTCTTTTTTCGATGATGAGCTGGAGATTTTCAACCTTGAGGATTTTCTCCAGGAGAGTTAATTCCGGCTTTACAACTTTTACTGGTTCCGGCTTCACTTCTGCGACCGGCTCCGGCTTAACTTCGACAATCGGTTCCGGGATAATTTCTGCGACCGGCTCGGGAACTTCATCAACTGCAGCTTCTTCGGCTGGTTCAGTCTGAAATGAAGAGAAACTTGGCCTGACAACCATGACCTGTCCTGGCTGTGATTTACCGTTTGTCGGCTTGAGAACTGATGATAATTTTGACATGTTTTGCACTCCTGCCCTGGAGATTTATTTAGGCATCTGGCTCAGCCTGGTTTATGAAAAATTTATGCCCAGAAAAAAAATGAAATGAAAATTTTAAGCAAGTGATCAGGTCAGATTTTTCCCTTCAAAAATCTGAATGATCCCAACGGGTGACAGACATCTGGGATGGCCACACCGGGAGTCACACTTAGCGAGAAATATTTTCATGAATTTACCTTTGCTATAAATTTTGAGTAACGTGCGTGGGGTTTTTGGTACTTTTTCCTTCAAAAAGTTCCCCGTTTTCATCCGGTTTTCTTTTTGCCAAGCTGTTTCTTTGCCGGTGCAGTAACAAAGAAAAAGCGTTTTTCCAATGAGGTACGAACAAAAAAAGCAGTCCCGGTTCCGGCAGTGCGGAACCGGGACTGCCTTCAATCACCAGGATGGATATTGATTGTTGTAATTTTCTTC
>CAIUUO010000173.1 GCA_903902325.1 uncultured Bacteroidia bacterium | reverse complement strand
TCAGATAATCAATTGTACTTAATAGCAACAATAAGCAAGATTCCATCCGTCCTGATATTAAATAAGATTCAAACTCTTCCGGGAAGTGAATCCACTTATGAGTTCACAGATATAAATACCCGAGAAAAGGGAGTTCTATGCATAGCAGAATCAGATACATTTCATGTTCTGATACTTGTATTTGCGGATGGAAAGCAAATAAGACTTTACTCAATGTAGTCTGAGGATTTTGGTTCAAGACCTAGCAACAAACCTCGCAACAAAAAAAATCACCCACAAAATAAATTGTAAGTGATTGATTTTCAGTTGACCCGTCTAGGCTCGAACTAGAACTCTTCTGAACCAAAATCAGACGTGTTGCCAATTACACCACGGGTCAATCCTTCATGTCTTATTATTTAAGACGGCGCAAAAATACAAAGTTTTTTTTTTCTGCCAATATGAAATTGAATAAAAAGAATTTAATTCTATTTAACAGTTCAATTTAATAACTTTTCCGCCGTGGACAAAGATTTTATATCTTCGCAAAGATTTTTGGATTGTCTGGAGCAAACTCCATCCGGGTTTTGATGGCTATCCGGAATCTCAGTTAGTTCGTTCCGGACTCTAAGTGTTTGATTAAAATATTAATGATGAGAACATTCAAGTTTTACAACACAGTTGTCGGTTGGGGTATTTTCCTGGTTGCTGCTATTGTGTATCTGATGACCATAGAACCAACTGCGAGTTTTTGGGACTGCAGTGAGTTCATTACCACGGCTTACAGACTGGAGGTAGGACATCCGCCGGGTGCGCCATTGTTCATGATCATGGGCCGTCTGTTCACTATGCTGGCCCCTTCAATTTCCTCGATACCTGTGATGGTGAACATCATGTCGGCGCTTGCCAGTGCCTTTACCATCCTGTTCCTTTTTTGGAGCATCACCCACCTGGCCAGGAAAATTGTTGGTTCAGGCGAGAATGAGACACTTACCGAAATCATCGTTATACTGGGTGCCGGCGCTGTTGGTGCCCTTGCCTATACTTTTTCAGACACTTTCTGGTTTTCTGCCGTCGAGGGTGAGGTGTACGGAACTTCCTCCCTATTCACTGCGCTCGTATTCTGGTGTATCCTGAAATGGGAAAATGAGGCGGATGAGCCCTTTGCCAACAGATGGCTGATCCTGATCAGTTACCTGGTCGGACTTTCCATCGGAGTGCACCTCCTGAACCTGCTTGCCATACCGGCCATCGTATTTGTCTATTATTTCAGGAAATACGATACGACCCGAAACGGAATCCTGATTGCTTCTGCTCTTTCGCTGTTTATTCTTGCCGTGATGATCTGGGTAGTGATTCCCGGACTGGTCGTCGCAGCCTCCTGGTTTGAACTATTGTTTGTCAACGGTATAGGTATGCCTTACAACAGCGGTGTGGTCGTCTATGCCATTCTTTTAACGGCAGGAGTCAGTTATGGAATCATCTGGACCTACCGGAATAAAAAAACAGTTCTGAATACATTGTTGTTGTGCCTTTCAGTTATCATCATCGGATATTCTTCCTATGCCATGACCGTGATTCGTTCTTTGGCCAATCCACCGATGGACCAGAACAATCCTGACAATGTTTTTACCCTTCTTTCCTACCTGAACCGCGACCAGTATGGCAGTCGCCCACTGGGATATGGTCAGTATTACAATGCACCTCTTGACAGCAAGGATCCTTATTTGCAGGGATCTCCAACTTACATCAAGAAGGATGGCCACTATGTGATCGCCGAGTACAAGCAAACTCCCAATTACGACGACAAGTTTTGTACCATATTTCCCCGCATGTACAGTTCGAGTGCCGAACATGTGCAGGAATACAAGAACTGGGCCAACATCAAGGGTACGCCGGTTCAGACAACCAACCGCCAGGGGGAGCCGGAAACTCTGATGAAACCCACTTTTGGGGAGAATCTTCAGTTTTTCTTCACCTACCAGGTCGGATACATGTACCTGAGATACTTTATGTGGAATTTCTCCGGTCGTCAGAATGATATTCAGGGCCAGGGAGGGATCCTCAATGGAAACTGGATTACAGGCATTAATTTGCTGGATTCTATCAGGCTGGGAGACCAGAACCATCTTCCACCCACGCTGGGTGAGAACAGGGCGAAGAATGCCTACTACATGCTTCCGTTTATCCTGGGATTGCTGGGTATGTTTTTCCAATACAATTCAGGCAAGCAGGGGAAACAGGATTTTAGCGTGGTCATGCTGCTTTTTATCATGACAGGAATTGCCATTGTGGTTTACCTGAATCAGGATCCTCTTCAGCCGCGCGAACGGGATTATGCCTATGCCGGTTCATTCTATGCCTTTACGATCTGGATTGGATTGGGCGTTTTGGGTGTTTACGACATCCTGAAGCGGTTTTCTCCCGGAAAAATTGCAGCCATTGCGGCCACCGTGGTTTCACTTTTCGCCGTTCCTGTTTTAATGGCTTCCCAGAACTGGGATGATCATGACCGTTCAGGACGTTATACCGCAAGGGATTTTGGCGGAAATTACCTCAAAACCTGCGCTCCGAATGCAATTATCTTCACCAATGGCGACAACGACACTTTCCCCCTGTGGTATGCCCAGGAAGTAGAAGGAATCCGGACCGATGTGCGCGTTTGTAACCTGAGTTACCTGCAGACCGACTGGTACATCGACCAGATGAAGAAAAAATATTATGACTCAGATCCGCTCCCTATCAAGTTTACTGAGGATCAAATTGTCCAGGGAACGAGAGACATTGTTTATGTACTCGATCAGCTCAAGCGTCCGGTCAATCTGAATGAAGCCCTGGATTTTATCCGTTCTGAAGATCCGGGTTCAAAATTACAGCAAGCCGACAATGCCTCCTTCCTACCATCCAAGCAACTTTATTATCCGGTTGATAAGAGCGCAGTCCTGGCAACAGGAACTGTGGCTGCGAAGGATGATTCATTGATCGTGGATAAACTGGATATTAACCTAACGGGAAACTACCTGTCCAAAGATGAGATGATCATCTTGGATATCATCAACAACAACAGGTGGAAACGGCCGATTTATTTTGCAGTCACGGTAGGAAGGGAAAAATACCTCAATCTGCAGGAATATTTCCAGGCGGAGGGATTTGCCTATCGTCTGGTTCCTATCAAAACCAAGGTGAAAGACAGTCAGATCGGCAGGGTGGAATCCAAGTTGATGTATGACAATATCATCAATAAATTCAAATGGGGTAACATGAATGCGCCCAAGGTTTACCTCGACGAAAATAATATGCGAATGTCCATGAACATTCGCAATAATTTCGTAAGATTGGCAGATCAACTGATTGTGGAAGGCAAAGCCGATTCGGCCGTTGCCGTACTGGATCGTTGCAACGAACTGGTTCCCAACAAGAAAGTGCCTTATAACTACTTCAATCTCTTGATGGCGGAGGCATATTACAAGGCAGCCCAATACGAAATGCATAAAATGGGCAAGGAGCGTGCTTCGATTGAAGTAAATATCTTGCCTGCATCCGTAAAGAAAGCGAACGAAGTGGTACGTCAGATGGTTGATAACAATGAAAGCGAGATTCTCTATTATTTATCTCTGGAACCAAAGTTCAGGGATTCCGTAACTGAAGATCTGCAGCGCGCATTTTATCTGCTTCAGGAACTTGGTGTAATCACCGAGCAGTATGGCGAAAAGGATTTGTCGACAGAGATTAATGCCAAGTTGGGGAGGATGATTTCGAAGGTTCAGCCGGAGAGATTAAACTCATCGCCGAAATGATAGTTGTTTTAATTCATGCAATTGGAAGATAATCGTTACTTTTGCGCTTTAATCGTTTAATATGAAGTTTAAGTTACAGGTACAACTTCCCGGGTTTTTTACCAAGTGGTTTCCCGCTGCCGTGTGGCGCATGCCCGGGGAAGAGAAGACCGTTTATCTTACTTTCGACGACGGACCGGTGCCGGGTGTGACCCCCTGGGTACTTGATTTACTGAATGAGCAGCAAGTAAAGGCAACTTTTTTTGCAGTTGGTGAAAATGTATTCCGTTATCCCGAAATTTTCGAACAAATACTGGAAGACGGTCATGCCGTTGGCAACCATACCTATCACCATCTTCAGGGACTGAAAACGAGCAATCTCGAATATTTTAAGGATACTGAACAAGCCAATATGATCATCGGATCCAACCTTTTCCGGCCACCTCACGGCTGGCTTACCAGGGGTCAGTACCTATTCCTTTCCCAGAAATACAAGATTGTGATGTGGGATGTGATCTCCTGTGATTACAACCCGAATATCACCCGCGAAGAGGTGCTTGAAAACGTTTTGAAATTTGTCAGGCCAGGAAGCATTATTACTTTCCACGATTCTTACAAGGCAGAAGAGCATTTAAGATGGGCACTTCCCAGGGCTATCGAAGCGCTGAAGTCGGATGGATATGATTTCAGGAAGATTGAATTTCCAAAAGTCCGGAGATTATTTGTTACCACCTATCTTCAACGACTCAAGAAATTGCGTGTCAATTTCAAGCAGTTGCGTAAGTGGGCATAAAAAAATGTGCTAATGCGCTTATGTGCTAATGTGAAAATTGAGCAAATTATAATCAGAAGCGTTCTTAATTAGCACATTAGCATATTAGCATATTATACAATACTTTAATAAAAGGTTATGATCTTACAGTTAGGCACTCAGACGCAGGCAGTTCAACATTTATCTTCAGCAGCAACTATTGATGGTATTGATCTGTTGCTCAAAGGAGGATGGATTCTTGCCCCAATTGGCATCATCTCATTGATTTCTTGCTATCTGATTGTTGTAAAATACATCGAGATCAAACGTTACACCAAGTCAGAACCTAAAATAATTTCAGCTTTTCACTCCTATCTGAAAAGTGGCGATCTAAAGCAGGCTGTTGCGACATTGCAGGCCGGCAGCAGTTCTTACAGTCGCATTTTTTACCATGCCACCCGAAGCATTGGCAAGCCGATCAAAGAGGTGGAGAGTTCCATTGAAACAGCGGCGCAGATTGAGATGAACAAGATGAGCAAAGATTTGCACTACCTTGGGCTTTTCGCCGGTATTGCGCCTATGCTTGGGTTCATTGGAACCATTGCCGGGGTCATCAAGATTTTTTACGATATTTCACTGTCCGATAACATCAGTATCGGAATCATCTCAGGTGGTCTCTACCAGAAAATGATCTCCAGCGGACTCGGATTGATTGTCGGCGTCGTTGCCTACTCCGGTTATCACATGCTGAATATCATGATAGACAAATACATGAATCAGGTGGAGGAAGACGCTTTTGAGTTTATCAACCTGATAGAACACAACTGAGATGAAGCTTAGGAAAAGGCTTGCATTCCAGCCCGAAGTAGCGACAGGATCATTGAACGATATCATGTTTTTCCTGTTGTTATTCTTTCTTTTGGTAGCAACATTTGCCAATCCCAATGTGATCAAACTGATGTTGCCGAAATCCTCTTCCAACCAGACCCTGGACAAGAAGCAGATCACACTTTCCATCACGAAGGAAAAAAATTACTTCATCGATAAGGAGCAGATTCCGTTCAACAAACTTGAGAGCACCCTCAAGGCAATCAAACTAAAAATTAGTGATGTTACCATCGTTTTAAGAACGGATAATTCACTTACTATCCAGGATCTGATAGATGTGCTGGCCATCGGCAATAAACTTCAGATCAAGATGATCCTTGCGACTGAGAAGCGGGCGGGGTAACCCTCCAAAGGTTAAAGGCTAAAGGCTAAAGTTTAAAGGCTAAAGTATTGGACTCCGAAGATTTCTACTTTTACTTGAATTTTCTTTGAGCAGAAGTTTTTGTGCAAATACTTCCAAGGATATGCATTAGCTCAACTGATTCTGTTTTTAGCTTGATCCAATCTTCACTGGTTTCATTGACAGCCATGATAAGTCTGATCCAATAATTTGATTCTCTCATCTCTTTCAGTGCAATCCCAGTTTTATTTGAGAAATCAGCTTTTGAAACAGCACCTTGTGCTTCATCATAGTTGGCTCCGCATGAAGATGATGATTTAAGAATCTGCCAGCCAATTACATCATATTCCTTTCCATTTGGGAGATTCATAAAGGATTGAATTGTCTTTACAGCGAAGTTAAACAACCTTTCCTGAAGGTCGTTCTTAAAGATTGTTTCGTTCATGGTTGTGGAATAATTTTCTATATAAGTTACTGAAAATTATTCATATAACCAAATTTACAACCGTTAATTGATTTCAAAATTATTTTATCCGGACGCAACCTATTTTGCATTGCACAAGTCTAACTTTAGCCTTTAGCCTTTAGCCTTTAGCCTTTAGCCTTTAGCCTTTAGCCTTTAGCCTTTAGCCTTTAGCCTTTAGCCTTTAGCCTTCAGCCTTTAGCCTTTATTATCTCCTCTTCCTCTCCGTCAATATCAATCACCGGTTCTGCCTTAAATGCCTTTGTTACCAGGTATTTGTCGAGCACCAAAAGCAGGGAGGGAAGCACGATCATGTTGAAGAACATCGCGATGAAAAGGGTGGTTGAAACCAGCAAGCCCAGGGCCTGTGTGCCTCCGAAACTTGAGACCATAAATACGCTAAAGCCCAGAACAAGTACGATGGAGGTGTATATCATGCTGAATCCGGCTTCATGCAGGGCATTCAGCGTGGAAAGCTTGATGTTGTTGCCTGTGCTTTTCAACTCATGCCGGTATCGGGAGAGATACTGGATGGTATTATCCACAGAGATACCCAGGGCAATACTGAAAACGATGATTGTTGAGGGTTTGATGGGGACTCCTGTAAAGCCCATGATCGCAGCCGTGATAATCAACGGGATGATGTTTGGAATCATGGAGACTGCAATCATACGGACACTTGTAAACATCAGCGCCATCAGCAATGAAATAAATCCAATGGCAATTAAAACGCTGATTAAAAGATGCTTGATTAAGAATTCCGTTCCCCTTGCAGAGATCACGCTGCCACCTGTGATTTTTACATCATAATCTTTCTTCGCGAAAATGGAATCTACTTTTGGGCGTATGCTGTCAAGCAGCCTGTTCATGTCTTTGGTTCCGGTATCGGCCATTTGGAAACTGATCCTGGTTATCTGTTGTGTGCTATCAATGAACGAGTTGAGTAGCTGCTGGTTCCCTTCTGCCTTCTTGGGGAAATAGGAAAGGACGAAGGCCTTTTCCATCGAATTGGGCAGGGTGTACATCTCGGGATTTCCATTGAAATAGGCCTGTTTTGCAAATTTTACGAATTCTGCTACAGACAGGGGTTTGGAAAACTCCTTGTTTTTTGAAATTTCATTCTGTAGCTGGTCAATCCGCTGGATGGTAGGGAATTGCATGACTCCTTTTTTCTTCTTGGTATCTACGGATATTTCGAAGGGCATTACTCCCCCAAGTTGTTTCTCGAAGAATTTCAAGTCTTGGTAAAGCGGATTGCCTTTGTGGATATCATCCGTAACTTTTCCTGAGGTACGCATGTTGAGCATTCCAATAATCCCGGTTACCAGCAGAAGTCCTGCAAAGGTAAAGACCCACTTCCGCTTGTATTGGATAATATATAGAATTTTCTCCAGTATCCCATTGAAAAAATTGTTATCCAGGTGTTTAACATGTTTTTCACTCGGTGGATCCATGTAACTGAATAGAACCGGCAGGAGAGTGATACACAAAGCATATTCCATCATGATGCTGATGGAGGCAATGATTCCGAATTCGCGAAGCAACTGATTGGATACCAGGATAAAAGCAGCAAAGCCTGCGGCAGTAGCGGTGTTGACCATCAGGGAAGCAAATCCTATCCTCCTGACGACTCTCGACAGCGCCAATATTTTATTGCCGTGATTGCGGTACTCCCAGTGGTATTTGTTGAGGATATAGATGCAGTTTTCTATGGCTATAACCACAATCAGCGAAGGAATAACACCATTCAAAATGGTGATTTTGAATCCAAACAAGCCTATCAGTCCGAGTGTAAAAACAATGCTGATGCCCACTACAACAAGTGAACTAATTACCACTTTAAATGACCGGAAGAAAAGGTACAGGATGAATGCCGCAATGATGATGGAAAGCAGGACAAAAAGGAAAAGCTCATGTTGTACGGTCCTGGCAATTACGGTGCGGATGTAGGGTAGTCCGGAATAGTGAAGTTCGTGCCCGCTTTGGGCCGTATAAGCTTTTGCACGTGCGACGATATCATCGGTAATCGTCATGCGGATTTTATCGTTAAGGACAGCTTTTTTCAGCGTGATGGCCAGGATGTAGACATCTGTTTTGGAATTGAAAAGCAGTCCGTCGTAAAACCTGAGCGACATGATCTTGTTTTTCAGACTGTCAACACTGGCTTGAGTGGTTGGTCTGGAAGCAACAGTAGGGACAAAATCAAAACGATGCAGGGAGTCATTCTTCAGGATAGTCGAAGCCTTTGTAATCGACATTACACCTTGTACTCCATAGATTTTTGTCATGTCGGCAGTAAGGTCATACCACAAGTTGAAATCCTTCAGTTGAAACATGTTTGGATTCTCAACTCCAATAACAATGACACTTCCGTCTTCGCCGAACCGTTTTTTGAATGCATTGTAATCGACGATAAAACTGTCATCTGACGGCAGGATACTGGCATTTTCATAGGATAGTTTTACTCCCATGCCTTTCCATCCCATAAATGCGGTAAGAAGAAGGATAAATATCAGAATGGCCGGTCTATTACGCAGGAGTACCCTGGTCAAATATTTCCACATGTTCGGTTAATATTCACGGTTAATATGAATGTGCGAAGGTAAGTGAAATATGCGAAAAAGTCAGTTATTGGAGGAAGAGATTTGTATGGAATTGAAAAAGAGAAATCGGACGACAAAGTTTTTAATATCTATTGCTAACTTGCATCCTTAAACACTCCAAAGAAATTTCACGCTGAAGGAGTGCCAATTTTGAATCGTTTATCCATTACTACTTTACAATCATTACCATGACACAGAACATCAGAATCGGTTCGGGAAGCGACTTCCAAACCACGTTAATGAAATTGGCGGTTTTATTCTTTGCCATCTTTACGATTTCATCCCTTTCCCTTGCTGCTGGCAAACCGAACTCAAAATTCGGAGGAGTGCAGATTGGGGCCATCACCTACAGTTACCGAAGTATGGCGGATCAGTCGGCTGATGCCGTTCTGAACTATGCTGTTGAATCCGGATTAAGTTCCATTGAATTGATGGGTGATGTTGCAGAGAGATTTGCAGGTATTCCGCAATCGAAGGATCCTGAGGTTATCAAGAAGTGGCGTACTACTGTTTCGATGGATAAATTCAAGGCGTTGCGCAAGAAATACAGCGCTAAAGGTGTCAAGATCCATATATTGAAACTGGGTGACAAGAGTTGGTCGGATGCAGAAATTGATTATGCCTTCAATGCTTGCAAGGCAGTTGGTGCGGTCGGGATTACCACCGAAATATCTGAAGATGCGGCCAAACGACTGGAACCGTTTGCCGAAAAGCACAACCTCTATGTGATTTTCCACAATCATGGACAACCCGGTGATCCCAATTTTAGCTTTGACAAAGTGCTTGCGCTCGGATCCAAACTCATGCTGAACTTTGATGAAGGCCATTATTTCGGAGCTACGGGATTGCACCCTAACGCGTTGATAGAAAGACTACACAATAGGATCATCAGCATTCACCTCAAGGATAAAACCGGACCTAAAGCCGCCGATCCCAATAAAAATCAGCCGTGGGGAAAAGGGGAGACACCCGTTTCAGAAATCCTGCAACTGATTCAAAAGAATAAATGGCCGATCTTCTGTGACATCGAGTTGGAGTACACTGTGCCTGCAGGATCGGATGCAGTCAAGGAAGTTGCCAAATGTGTGGATTATTGCAGGGTAGCGCTGGTTCCGAAGAAATAAAGCGGAGCGTTAAGAAAAGAGGGGGCGAGAGGGAGACTGGAAGAGGGGGCGAATTCAACTCCAAAGATTTTGCACAGAACTCACTGAGCTGGACTCCCCTGAGCCTGTCGAAGGGTCGAGGTGTAAATAGTATCAAATTAGAATACTGGTCCCTGATTCTCGGTCCCTGTGCCTGTCGAAGGGGTCGAAGGGCAAATTGCAGGGAAGAAAATGTCAGCTTTGAGAGCACGTAGTTTAAATTTATAGTATTGAATACTAATTATATGAGAAAGTGGTTTATTAATTCTGTGCTTGGCAGCGCTTGTTTACTGTTATCCATTCATTTGGCAGCTCAGACAGCCAGGCCAATCGTTGTTGATGTAGACAAACCGATTTCCTCCATCCAGCCGACGATGTGGGGGATATTCTTCGAGGACATCAATTTCGCAGCAGATGGCGGTATTTACGCCGAACTGGTTAAAAATCGCTCCTTCGAATTCGCAAAACCGCTGATGGGCTGGAAAATCCTGAAAACTGATGCAACGGAAGGTTTGCTTATCCTGAACCGCGGTGACTCGAATGCCGCGAATCCACGCTTTGCAAGAATTACCAGGAACAATCCAGATGAAAAATTCGGACTTGAAAACGAAGGCTTCCGCGGGATGGGTATCAAAAAGGGAATGACCTACCATTTCTCCCTCCTGGCCAAAAACACTGAGGCATATCCGCTGAAAATTCGGGTGGAACTCGTCAGTGAAAAGGGTCAGGTTATAGGAACAGCTAATCTTGCACCCGAAAAAGGTGACTGGAGAAGATACACTGCTGACTTTGCTGCAATTGGCACAGACTCCAAAGCCAAACTGGATATCTGGTTTGAAGGACAAGGTTCGGTTGACCTGGATATGATTTCATTGTTTCCTGATGATACCTGGAAGAATCGTCCGGGAGGTCTGCGGGCAGATCTCGTACAACTGCTGGCTGACCTGAAGCCCGGATTTGTCCGTTTCCCGGGAGGTTGCATCGTGGAAGGCTACGAACTGGCCACCCGTTACCAATGGAAGAATACGGTCGGGAAAATCGAAGACCGCAAGACGATGATCAACAGGTGGAACACAGAATTCAAGCATCGACTGACTCCGGATTATTACCAGTCTTTCGGGATGGGTTTTTTCGAATATTTCCAACTGGCGGAAGATATCGGGGCGGAACCGCTTCCGATCCTCAGTTGCGGAATGGCCTGCCAGTATAATTCTGCAGAAGTGGCACCGATGGACCAGCTTGGACCTTATATTCAGGACGCACTTGATCTGGTAGAGTTTGCCAATGGTGCGGCAGATACCAAATGGGGGAAAGTAAGGGCATCCATGGGTCATCCTGCACCTTTCAACCTGAAGATGATGGGCATCGGAAATGAGCAGTGGGGAGCACAGTACATCGAAAGGTATGAAGCCTTTGTCAAGGCGATCAAGGGAAAATATCCCGAAATCAAACTGGTCACGGGGACAGGGCCCTCACCCGATGGTAAATTCTTTGATTTCGCTGCCAAAGAGTTGAAAAAGTTGCATGCAGAGATTGTAGATGAGCATTATTACGCCAATCCGGAATGGTTTTTGCAGAATGCCACCAGGTACGACAAATACGATCGCAGCGGATACAAGATATTTGCAGGGGAATATGCTGCACAAAGTAAGTCAGGAGCCAATCCGGACAACAAAAACAACTGGAGATGCGCCTTGTCTGAGGCCGCATTTATGACCGGACTGGAGCGCAATGCGGATGTGGTCAGTCTTTGCTCTTACGCACCGCTTTTTGCCCATGTGGATGGTTGGCAATGGACGCCCGACCTGATCTGGTTCGATAACCTCAACGCCTACGGAACTCCCAATTATTATGTGCAGAAACTTTTCTCCAACAACAAGGGAACACAGGTGCTGCCGGCGACACGGGACAAACTGCCACTTACCGGGCAGAATGGATTGTATGGTTCAGCCGTACTTGACAAGGAGACAAATGAGATTATAATCAAATTGGTGAACACGACGGGGAAAATGGTGAATCAAACTATCACTTTCGATGGTGTAAAACGGATCGGTTCAAAAGCAATTCTGACCGTGCTGAAAAGCGATTATCCGGATGCTGTTAATTCCCTGGAACAACCCAACCAGGTCTATCCGGCAAGACAGGAATTTTTTGTGAAGGGGAAATCTTTTCAAACCATACTGCCTGCCAGTTCATTTTCTGTTTACAGGATTACGCTGGCCAAGTAAAATCTGACTTTGCTAATTCCGCGACATTCAATGATCCGGTGAGGTTGCAATAGAAATCTAAACACAAAGGATGAGAAAAGGGCACAAAGAATTGACCATTGACAATGATGGAATTTTGAATCAGTAGATTTTTAAGACATTGTGACCTTTGTGTTTTACCTTTGAATCCTTCGTGGTAAAATTAGATTCTTGATATCCCGGAAGGAAATAGGGAATTGTACTCTTGCAATTGTAACTTATTCCAAATACTTATAATATTTGCATTCATCCATCCAATGATAACTAAAACATCTTTCTCCAGTCTCCTTTTTTTTCTATTTGTTCTCCAAATGCCCATTCTGCTGTTTGGTTCAAAAGCCCAAGTCACAAACTTGCGTTGCGAATATCTTGTCAATCCACTGGGAATTGATGTGGAGAAACCACGGCTCTCCTGGCAAATTCATTCTGACGAAGCGAATTTCAAACAGGCAGCCTATGAAATACGTGTGGCAGAATCGCCATCGGGTTTGGGAAAGACGAAGAAACTGATCTGGTCATCCGGGATTGTCGCATCAGATCAGTCTGTCAATGTGGAGTACAAGGGCTCAAAGCCAGAGCCAAAAAAACGATATTTCTGGCAGGTTCGGATCTGGGACAGCCGCAAGAAAGCATCTGATTGGAGCGAGACTGGGTGGTGGGAAACCGGACTGACAGATTCTGCTTTGTGGAAGGCAGAATGGATTGCTGCGCAGGGGAAAGGTCCTGATGATCACAGTCCGGTCAGTTTCAGGAAAGATTTCAACTGCGGCAAAACTATCAGATCAGCTAGATTGTATTGTTCTTCTTTAGGTCTTTACCAGATTTTTATCAACGGAAGCAAAGTTAGTCCCGACCTTTTTACCCCGGGCTGGACAAGTTTCAACAAGCGGATTCAGTACCAGACCTATGATGTGACAGCCATGGTGCAGTCTAAAAATGCCATTACAGCCCTGGTAGGTGATGGCTGGTACAGGGGAAATATCGGGGGAAAAGTACAGCGAAATTATTACGGCGACAGACTGGCACTGATCGCCCAACTGGAGATTTCCTACACAGATGGAACCTCCCAACAGGTTTATACTGACACTTCCTGGCAAGCAGGAAACTCGGCAATCCTTGCATCGGATATCTACAACGGGGAGTCGTTTGATGCGGGTTGGGAAAAGGCGGGTTGGGACAGATATGGCTTCAAATCTTCCGATTTTAAAGCTGCAGAAATCCTGAACCATCCCAAAAATATCCTCCTAGCCCAGCGTAGCAATCCTGTACGGGCAATTGCCGAACTGAAACCTCTAAAATTAATTTTGACACCTGCCGGAGAAACGGTATTCGACATGGGTCAGAATATGGTGGGATGGGTCAGGCTAAAAGTGCAGGGGCAAAAGGGCGACCGGGTTGTTCTGAAATTTGCGGAAGTGCTCGACCATTCGGGTAATTTCTATACCGAGAACCTGCGGAAGGCCAAAGCCACGGATGAATACATCCTGAAGGGTGGAGCGCCGGAGACTTTTGAGCCTCATTTTACTTTTCACGGGTTCAGGTATGTGAAAATGGAACAGTTTCCGGGTACGGCTGACCTGAACACGGTGACAGGGGTTGTCATTCATACAGATATGGAGCCAACGGGTTCCTTTGTATGTTCGGATACCTTGATTAACAAGCTGCAACACAATATTCAGTGGGGCCAAAAAGGCAATTTTCTGGATGTACCGACAGATTGCCCGCAGCGCGATGAGCGTCTTGGCTGGACCGGTGATGCTCAGGTTTTTGCCCCCACAGCCGCCTTCAATTTCGATGTGGCGCCATTTTTTTCCAAGTGGATGGCAGACCTGGCTGCAGACCAGCTACCCGATGGGGGAGTCACGGATGTTGTACCGGATGTCAGATCAGGTCGTGGCAGTTCTGCCGCCTGGGGTGATGCCGCCATTGTGGTGCCATGGACTGTCTACCAGGCTTATGGAGATACCAGGATTCTTGAAGAGCAGTATGCCACCATGAAGGCATGGGTCGAATACATGCAAAAAATGGCGGGGGATGGTTATCTCTGGACCAACGGTAAGCATTATGGTGACTGGCTTGCATTTGCCAGTACTGATTCTGATTATCCCGGTGCTACGACAGAAACAGATTTGATTGCGACGGCCTATTATGCATTTTCTTCAGGCAGGCTGGCTCAGATTGCAACCATCCTCGGCAAAACGGATGATGCGCATATTTACGGCGAATTGGCTCTCAAAATAAAGGCTGCCTTTTGTGATGAATTTGTTGCCCCTTCCGGAAGGCTTGTTTCCAGCACGCAGACAGCCTATGCGCTTGCCCTTTCTTTTCGATTACTGCCGGATTCCATGAATACAAAGGCTGCTTCTTACCTCGCAGCCGATGTGCAGAAAATGGAGCACCTGACTACGGGTTTCGTGGGAACTCCTTTGCTTTGCCAGGCGCTTTCCGATTTTGGTTACGCAGATCAGGCATTTATGCTGCTGATGAACAGGGAGTATCCTTCGTGGCTTTATCCGGTTACGCAGGGAGCAACCACCATCTGGGAGCGGTGGGATGGACAGAAACCCGACGGAACCTTTCAGGATAAGAGCATGAACAGCTTCAACCATTATGCCTACGGGGCGATTGGCAACTGGCTTTACAATTATGTCGCAGGAATAAGGATTGATCCTTCGCAACCCGGATACAAGCATTTCTTTCTTCAACCACATGCTGGAGGAGGACTAACGCATGCTTCCGCAGAATTGAAAACCATGTATGGAGTCATCCGGTCGGCCTGGAAAATAGAAAATGGAGAGATGAACTACACATGTGAAGTTCCTGAAAACACTTCTGCCACAGTCTGTTTCGACCTGGTTGAACCCAAAAATATTTTAATGAACAATCAATCGCTTTCAAAGCAGGAATCAATGAAAGTATCAGATACCAACGGAAAAGTGAAAATCAAAATTGGAAGTGGAACCAACGTTTTCAAATTTCCTGTTTCAGAAAAAAACAGATAAAATAGCCCTTCGCATCCTTTGCGGTTAAGTTCTTCACTTTTTTACCACGAAGTACACAAAGGAAACACAAAGAACACTAAGTAATTAGCAATTCAAAATTCGTATATTTCATTAAAAATGCAACGATATGATTAGAAAGAGATTGTTTGTTGTAATGCTTTTGATAGCAGCTTTTTGCGCATCACAGGCACGCGATGTTATAACCCTTCAGTCAGGCTGGAAATTTTCGAAAGGGAATTTCGCCAATGCCTCCCAGCTGAAATTTGATGATTCAAAATGGCAGGATGTAACTGTCCCCCACGACTGGGCCATCTCAGGTCCGACTATCCTGGATGGTGATTCCAATACCGGCAAGTTGCCCTGGAAGGGAGAGGGCTGGTACCGCAGAAGCCTCGAAATTCCGGCATCGTATGCAGGAAAAACAGTATACCTCATTTTTGACGGAATTATGTCGAGTCCTGAAATTTACATCAACGGACAACTGGCCGGCAAATGGGATTATGGCTATAATTCATTTTCGCTGGATGTGACGAAATTCCTGAAAGTGAATGGGAAGAATTTGCTGGCAATCCACGCTGATACCCGTAATCACGACAGCAGGTGGTACCCCGGAGCAGGTATCTACAGGAAAGTTCAGATGGTAGTTGTCGATCCGGTCCATGTTGGCGTCTGGGGGACTCAGGTCACCAACCCCGTGGTCAAATCCAATTATGCCGAGACCAGGATCATGACCACTGTGCTTAACCAGTCTTCCGTCAAGGAAGAAAAGATTCGGGTGGAGAACATCATCCTGAACACCAAGGGCAATGAAGTCGGAAGAAAGGATGCCGTTGTTGCCCTCCGTGTTGGAGGTGTGAGGGAGGTCGAAATCACCATCGGACTGACCGATCCGCAACGTTGGGATGTTGCCAATCCGGTTTTGTATAAAGTTCAGACCAATATTTTTAAGGGTGACCAATTGGTGGATACCTATTTCACACCCTTTGGAATCAGAACCATCCGTATTACTGCCAACAATGGCCTTTACCTGAACGACAAACGAGTTCAATTGAAAGGAGTGGATCTTCACCACGACCAGGGACCGCTCGGTGCAGCTTTTTATCCCAGGGCCATGGAACGTCAGATAGAGATCATGAAATCGATGGGTTGCAACGCCATCCGCACCAGCCACAACATGGCTGCGCCCGAACTGTATGAGCTTTGCGACAAAATGGGCATGCTGGTATTCGATGAGGCTTTCGATAAATACGACAAAAAGGCGGATATAGGCGAAGAGACCGATTTCGAGGAGTTTGCTGCCAGGAACATCAGGAATTTCGTTCTTCGCGACAGAAACCACCCTTCCATCTTTATCTGGAGCGTTGGAAATGAGATGGGCGACGTGCAGTACAACAAGAACAACGGCTTCCGCAAGTTGCAAACCATGGTCAGCTTTGTGCGGAAATGCGATCCGACCCGGCCGGTAACTATGGCTTGCGACAATACAGGAAGCGCAGTATTGCGCCATTTCGACTATTACGATGTGCACAGCTGGAATTACATGCGCCGCTACAGCCTTGCACGCCAGATGGAACCGAACAAGGCGGTCATCGTCAGCGAATCTGGATCCACGGTGAGTACGCGCGGATTTTACGAATTGCCGCTTCCTGTGAAGCGGTCTGAGTTTACCAATTCGCTCCAGGTGAGCTCTTACGATCTGAATGTACCCGAATGGGCCGATCTGCCCGACGAGGATTTCATGTGGCAGCAAGACGAAGAATATGTGGCCGGAGAATTTGTATGGACGGGCTTCGATTACCTGGGAGAACCGACGCCCTACAACAATATGTGGACCAGGGCGCATGGCATGACCGACAAGGAATCTTCGCGCAGTTCCTATTTCGGAATTGTTGACTTGTGCGGCATACCGAAAGACAGGTATTTCCTCTACAAAAGTTACTGGAAGCCTGAAGTGAACACCATCCACATTCTGCCTCACTGGAACTGGGAGGGAGCCAAAACCGACAAGATCCCTGTATTTGTCTATACCAACGGCGATTGCGCCGAACTTTTCCTGAATGGACAATCACTGGGAAAAAAATGCAAGAGTCCGGCTTCCTCGAAAGCAGTCGAACGTTTCAGGCTGATGTGGCAGGAAGTAACCTGGAAAGCCGGCGAACTCAAAGCCGTTGCCTACCGGGAAGGTGAAAAAATCGGGGAAGAGGTGCTGAAAACGGCCGGAGCCCCTGTCGGGATACGCTTAACTCCCGATCGTTCTGCCATTCATGCCGACGGAATGGACCTGTCCTATCTGCTGGTCGAAGCCATCGACAAGGATGGTAATGTTTGTCCGCTGGCCAACAATAAGATTGATATCACCATCAGTGGTCAGGGCCATATCGCAGGGGTTGGAAACGGCAATCCGCAGTCTGCCGATCCGTTCCAGGCCAACTTTGTCAATCTGTTTTACGGCAAAGCGATGATTATCGTGGGTTCAGGTCTTCAAAAGGGCGAAATCCAGGTTACTGCTTCTTCGGGTGGACTGACAAAAGATGCGAAGATTGTGAAGGCTGAATAGTCGTTGGCTGTAACAAATTGGGTGTAATATCGTTTACTTTGTGTACCCTTTGTGCATTCCTTTGTGTCCTTTGTGGTTAAATTTAAACTTGACCACAAAGGACACAAAGGATCACTCGAAGGACACGAAGGTCTGTCTAATCAACATCTCCAATTAAAAGACAAATTGTATTTCTGATTCTAATTCAAACACAACCATACCATTATGAAAAAATCAGTTATTTTGGTTCCCCTACTAATTTACGTCATATCAGTAAATGCCCAGTTTATGAAAGCAACAGCTCCTGTAGCAGCGAAGAAAGAACATGTACGCAACATCCACGGCGACAAGGTCATTGATAATTATTACTGGATGTACGACTTTTTCGGCAAAGGTCCGGACAGTACCAAAGTGGTGGATTATTTGAAAGCCGAGAACAGTTACCTGGATCAGGTGATGGCCGGAACGAAGCAGTTCCAGGCCGATCTGTTTACGGAGATGAAGAGCAGGATCAAGGAGAAGGACGAAAGCGTTCCTGTATTCAAAAACGGTTATTTCTATTATTCCCGGACCGAAGATGGCAAGCAGTACTACAAATATTGCAGGAAAAAAGGGAATCTGAATGCACCTGAGGAAATCTTGCTGGATGCTGACAAGATGGCCGAAGGACATGCTTATTTCGCAGCCACCGGATTCAGTGTGAGCGAAGACAACCGCTACCTCGCATTCGGGCAGGACCTGGTGAGTCGCAGGCAATACACCATCCACATCAAGGACCTGCAAACGGGTCAGATGTTGCCTGATGCCATTGAAAATACCGAGGGTTCAGCAGTTTGGGCCAACGACAACAAAACTATTTTTTATACCGCCAAGAATCCGGTCACACTTTTGTCGGAGAAGATCATGCGCCACGCAATGGGAACAGATCCAAAAAAGGATGCACTTGTCTACGAAGAAAAAGACAAGAGCAATTACATTGGAATTGATAAGAGCAAGAACGACAAGTTCATCTTCATTGTTTCACAGGCAACAATGTCATCCGAATGGAGGATGATTGACGCTTCCAAAGCCAATTCTGCATTTACCGTTTTCTCACCCCGCATGAAAGATGTGCTTTACACGGTGGTACCCCTTGCAGATCGCTTCCTGATCCTTACCAACAAGGATGACGCCAAAAACTTCAAGCTGATGGAATGTCCGCTCGGTACGACTTCGGCTACTGCCTGGAAAGAGGTGATTCCTGTGCGCAAGGATGTTCTGCTGCAGAGTGTCGAAGAGTTCAGGGATTTCATCGTGCTGAACGAACGCAAGGATGGTCTTGTCAAGTTGAGGGTCAGGAGCCTGAAGGACAAAAGCGAGCATTACATCGATTTCGGTGAACCTGCCTATTCGGCGAATTTCGGAGCCAATCCGGAGTACAACAGCGTGAGCCTGAGGTACAATTATACTTCGCTGACGACCCCCTCTTCTACCTACGATTACGACATGTCAACCAAGGTGAAGACACTTAAGAAACAGCAGGAGGTGCTGGGTGGTTATGATCCGAAGGATTATGTGACGGAAAGACTATATGCCACAGCCAAGGACGGGACGAAGGTTCCTATCTCGATTGTCTACAAGAAAGGCTTCAAAAAAGATGGCAATGCACCCTTGCTGCTTTACGGATACGGAAGTTACGGCGCCAGCATGGATGCAACCTTTGGAAGTACCCGGCTTACGCTGCTGAACAGGGGCTTCGCCTTTGCCATCGCGCATATCCGCGGCGGACAGGAGATGGGTCGACTCTGGTACGAGAATGGCAAGCTGATGAAAAAGATCAACACATTTACCGACTTCATCGATTGCGGTGAATTCCTGGTAAGGGAGAAATATACCAGTAAACAGCACCTTTATGCCCATGGCGGCAGCGCCGGTGGATTGCTGATGGGTGCGGTGGTCAACATGGCTCCGGATTTATGGCATGGTGTGATTGCGCAGGTTCCGTTCGTCGACGTGGTCAATACCATGCTGGACGAAAGTATCCCGCTTACCACCAACGAGTTCGACGAATGGGGGAATCCAAAAAACAAGGATGCCTATTTCTACATGAAAAGCTATTCTCCATACGAAAACGTACAGAAGAAAAATTATCCCAATATTTTGGTCACGACAGGCCTGCACGACAGTCAGGTACAATATTTCGAGCCTGCCAAGTGGGTGGCCAAACTCAGGGACATGAAAACAGACCAAAACATGCTGTTGCTTCATGTTAATATGGAATTCGGTCATGGAGGCGCCTCCGGGCGTTTCGATTACCTGAAAGACATGGCGCTGAACTGGGCGTTTCTGTTTACGCTGGAAGGGATCGCGAAGTAGGGTTGTACGTTTTTGATCAGTTGTGTAACTCCCTTGAGATTGCTTCACTACGTTCGCAATGAGGCACCGTCATTGCGAACGTAGTGAAGCAATCTGTTGCCATCAGACCAT
>CAIUUO010000172.1 GCA_903902325.1 uncultured Bacteroidia bacterium | reverse complement strand
GGACCCTGTGTGGCCGCCCAATTACGATCTATTCAAATTCCAAAAAATATACCGGCAATATTGGATGGGTGCGGTGTAGAGACGCAAGGCCTTGCGTCTCTACGGGTGCAATTGGCAACGTCTCTACGGGTTGGTTTGGCTTAATTTCAATCCTTTTGAAGGTTGATGTTTTACCTGATTTATCTTCATTCTGTCTGAATTAAAAACGGCGATTCGGAAATCGCCGCACCCAAACTCCCGCGTCATCTTCCCTCAACCCTCTTCCCTCATCGCTCTCCCCTCTTCGTTTCTCCGTTTCATTTCCACCACATTTCTACCAACTCTTTTTGTGGGTTTTCGGGATTTTAATCGTAATTTCGCACCTTCATTTTACAGCATAAACAGTTCAATACCGATGGATTATAACTTCAAAGAAATTGAAGCCAAATGGCAGCAATACTGGGCAGACAATAAGAGTTTCAAGACGTACGATGATTTTTCCAAACCGAAATTCTACTGTCTCGACATGTTCCCTTACCCTTCCGGCGCGGGCTTGCACGTTGGGCACCCCGAAGGATACACTGCAACCGACATCGTCTGCAGGTACAAGCGCAGCAAGGGCTTTAACGTCCTCCACCCGATGGGCTGGGACGCGTTCGGTTTGCCTGCCGAACAATATGCCATCCAGACGGGCACCCACCCTGCCGAAACGACCCAAAAAAACTGCGACAATTTCAGGCGCCAGATCCAGGCCCTCGGACTGGGCTACGACTGGGATCGCGAGATCAATACCACGGATCCCTCCTATTTCAAATGGACCCAGTGGATCTTTACCAAATTGTACAATACCTGGTTTGACGCGTCAGCCGAAAAAGGAAGACTCATCAGTGAACTGCCCGTTCCAGCCGAGATTAAAGCTGCCGGACCAATTGCCGTTCGCGAATACACTGACCAGAAAAGGCTTGCCTACTACGGTGAGGCACAGGTCTGGTATTGCCGCACCTGCAAGACCGTCTGCGCCAATGAAGAGGTGCTCAACGATGGTTCTCATGAAAAGTGCGGCACAAAAGAGGTCGAGCGCCGCTTCCTGAAACAGTGGATGCTGCGCATACCACACTATGCCGAACGCCTGCTCGAAGGGCTCGACGGCCTCGACTGGCCAGAAGGCGTCAAGGAGATGCAGCGCAACTGGATAGGACGTTCCACTGGAGCCGAAGTCGATTTTGCACTTGCCGGCTTGAACAAGAATTTACGTGTCTATACGACCCGTCCCGATACGCTCTTTGGCGCAACCTACATGGTGGTGGCCCCCGAGCACGAACTGGTGGCTGAAATCACTACCCCTGAACAGCAAAAGGCTGTCAAAGATTATATCACGAATGCCGCGCTGAAAAGCGATCTCGACCGTACCGACCTGGCCAAAGGCAAGACAGGCGTTTTCACAGGCCGTTATGCCATCAACCCAATCAACGGGGCCCAGATTCCCGTTTGGGTGGCAGATTATGTGCTGATGGGCTATGGAACGGGCGCCATCATGGCTGTTCCCGCCCACGACGACCGCGACTTTGAATTTGCGCAAACATATAATTTACCCATCGTCTGCATCCTCGATCCTGCCGGGAACACGAGTGAAGAATTGCGTGCAAAAATTTTGAAAGGCGATGCGTGCTGGACGGAAGACGGCGGCTACATCAACTCTGCCAACCCTGCCATCGGGATTGACATCAACGGTCTAACCAAGGAACAGGGTATCCGCCAGGTGACCGAATGGCTCGAAAAAGCCGGATTGGGCAAGGCTACCGTGAACTACAAACTGCGCGACTGGCTCTTCAGCCGCCAGAGATACTGGGGCGAACCGTTTCCCGTAATCCACTGGGAAGATGGTGAAGTGACCCTCCTGAACGATGCTGAACTTCCGCTGCAACTGCCGGAAGTCGAAAAATACCAGCCCGGCGAAACGGGCGAGTCGCCGCTTTCGAATGCCGGCAAATGGCTGACGGTCACTGATGCCAATGGCCGCAAGGGTCGCCGCGAAACCAACACCATGCCGCAATGGGCAGGATCCTGCTGGTACTATCTCCGGTTTATTGATCCGAAGAACGACACCGAACCTTTCGCGAAGGCAAAGGAAAACTACTGGATGCCTGTCGACCTTTATGTCGGCGGGGCCGAACATGCCGTGCTGCACCTGCTCTACAGCCGCTTCTGGCACAAGGTGCTGTTCGACCTGGGCATCGTCTCCACCAACGAGCCTTTCCAGAAACTGTTCAACCAGGGGATGATCCTGGCTTTTGCCTACGAAACTGCCTCCGGTTCCAAGGTTCCATCCGATATGGTAACCGAGAAGGAGGGTAAATATTTCCACAACGAAACGGGTGAAGAACTCCGCCAGATCGTGGCCAAGATGTCGAAATCACTGAAAAACGTGGTCAACCCCGACGATGTGGTCGAAAAATTCGGCGCCGACTCGCTGCGTCTGTACGAGATGTTCATTGGTCCGCTCGATGCCACCAAGCCCTGGACCGAAAACGGGGTGAAGGGCGTCTACAACTTCCTGCGCCGTGTCGCCACCTTCTTCGGGGAACCGGGCAACCTGACGGAAGGTGCGGAAAGCAAGGAAACACTGAAAATCCTGCACCAGACCATCAAAAAAGCCGGCGACGACATCGAGGACATGAAATTCAACACGGCCATCTCCCAGATGATGGTCTTTACCAACCATTGCTACAAAGCCGGAAAAGTTACCACGGAAACAGCCAACACCTTCTACCAGGTTTTGGCTCCTTTCGCTCCCCATCTGGCCGAAGAACTCTGGGCGTTGAACGGCAACAGCGGAAGCGTTGGCATTCCCGCCTGGCCCGTTTTCAACCCCGCCTTCCTGACGGAGGATGTCGTCGAATATCCGGTTTCCTTCAACGGGAAAGTCAGGTTCAAACTTGAACTGCCGGTCGGCCTGACCGCCAAAGAGGTCGAAGAAGCTGCCCTCCAGAGCGACATGACCAAAAAATGGACCGAAGGCATGACGATCGTAAAGATTATTGTGGTGCCGGGGAAGATTGTGAATATTGTGTTGAGAGATAAGGTATAAGACATGAGGTATAAGACATGAGGTATAAGACATGAGATATAAGCCATGAGAGATAAGACATGAGAGATAAGATATGAGACATGAGATATGAGCTATTTTTTGTTGGTCGATTTGGATGTAAGGATGGAACTTCGCAACATTTTTAACAGTTCATTCGCGTCGAAGCTATAGCTCAGAAATTCGATTTCTGTCAAATAATTCGTTCTGAATAATAATTCAAGCCAATAAAGTGATTCATCACATTCTTTTTGGGCAATGCCAAGTTTATGTTGAAAATCGGCCTTGCTTTCGCTATTTTTTGACTCACGAATCATTGCCCCAACCGAAGTGCCACTTCTTAACAACTGTTTGCTCAATATATATTCTTGTTGTTTTTCTTTTAAACTCTTGTATAACATTACAATTCTTATTGCAAAAAGAAAACTTTTTTCTTTAAGTATACTTTCACTCATATTAATAATTTTACCACATTACTAATTTGATATAAGTTACAGCATTTTTTTGACAATCTCAAATCTCAGGCTTTTTTCTTATATCTCATCTCTCATGTCTTATATCTCATCTCTCATATCTCATCTCTCATATCTCATCTCTCATATCTCATCTCTCATGTCTCATCTCTTATCTCTCCTAATATGACCTCCCCCAAAACCCGCGTCCGTTTTGCCCCCAGCCCAACCGGCCCGCTCCACATCGGTGGGGTGCGCACAGCCCTTTTCAACTATCTTTTTGCCAGACACCATGGCGGCGATTTCCTGCTAAGGATCGAAGATACCGACCAGTCGCGCTATGTGCCTGGTGCCGAGGAGTATATCCTGGAAGCTCTCGCGTGGTGCGGAATCAAGATTGATGAAGGTCCGCGCGAAAGAGGCGTTCATGCACCCTACCGCCAGAGCGAGCGGAAGGCGCTCTATGCCGCCTACGCACAACAGCTGATCGATTCGGACAATGCCTACTATGCCTTCGACACGCCCGAAGAGCTCGACGCGCTCCGCAACAATGCCGAAGCGCATGGCGGCACATTCACCTACGACAACTCCACCCGCAAGGGACTCAAAAATTCGCTTACCCTACCGGGAGATGTCTGCCAAAGCCTTCTCGCTTCGGGCGAACATCACGTGGTTCGGTTCAAAATGCCCGAAAATAGGATCGTCGAAGAGACCGACCTGATCCGTGGCCATGTGCAGTTCAACACCGACCAGCTCGACGACAAGGTGCTCTTCAAGAGCGACGGGATGCCCACCTACCACCTGGCCAACGTGGTCGACGACCACCTGATGGAGATCACCCACGTGATCCGAGGCGAAGAGTGGCTGCCCTCTATGCCTTTACATATATTATTGTATGAAGCCTTCGGCTGGAAGGCAACGATGCCTCAGTTTGCGCACCTGCCGCTGATCCTCAAGCCTGTGGGCAAGGGAAAGCTGAGCAAGCGCGACGGCGACCAGATGGGATTCCCCGTCTTCCCGCTGGCATGGAAGGATCCGAAAACAGGCGAAAACTACAGGGGCTACCGCGAAGACGGCTATCTGCCGGATGGCCTCATCAACATGCTCTCGTTGCTCGGCTGGAATCCGGGTACGGAACAGGAGATCTTCTCGATGGAGCAATTGATAGAAGCCTTCTCACTCGACAGGGTAGGGAAGTCGGGATCGAGGTTTGACCCCGAGAAAACCAAGTGGTTCAACCACCAGTACCTCATCAGGCATTCTGACTACGAGCTGGCACGCAGTTTCTTGCCCTACCTGGAAGCCAAAGGCATAGAGGTGCCGTTCGATCTGGTTGTAAAGGTGACTGGCCTCGTGAAGGAACGCTGCCATTTCGCCTATGAAATCTGGGACCAGGGATTTTTCTTCTTTCAGGCACCCGTCTCGTACGACGAAAAGATCGTCAGCAAGCGCTGGAAGGATGGCGTACCCGGGATGATGGCCGGGATCGCCGGCTTCTTCAGGACAGTGGCCACCTGGCACGCCCCCGAAATCAAGGAGCCTTTCTCCCAATATGTTACTGAAAAGGGATGGAATTTCGGCACCATCATGAATTCCCTCCGCCTTTGCCTGGTCGGCGGAAGTTTCGGACCGGATATTTTCGAGATCTGTGAAATCATCGGCAGGGAAGAGACGATCGCACGCATTGAACTGGCGGTTAGGACGTTGCACGCGGAATAGCGAGGAGATGACTAGGACGACTGGGACGAGAATGTGGAAAATGTGCTAATGTGCTAATG
>CAIUUO010000171.1 GCA_903902325.1 uncultured Bacteroidia bacterium | reverse complement strand
GATTGAATGTTCTGGCCAATATTCTCGAAAAGCCTTATAAAAATATTTTTAAGGAGTTCTATGCCACTGAATATGAGGAAGGTATTGCTCTTGGAGATGTAAAATATCATCTCGGCTTTGAAAATACAGTCACCACAGACGATGGCGAAACCGTAAAATTAAGTCTGATACCCAACCCTTCGCACCTCGAAACTGTCGGCGCATTGGCAGAAGGAATGGTCCGGGCCAGAATTGACCACCACTATAATGGAGATTATGGAAAAATAGCTCCAATAATCATACATGGCGATGCAGCCATTGCAGGCCAGGGAATTGTCTATGAAGTGGTGCAGATGGCACAGTTGCCTGGTTATAAGACCGGCGGCACATTGCATATTGTGGTCAATAATCAGGTTGGCTTTACTACCGACTATCTGGAAGCACGATCAAGCACCTATTGCACCGACGTGGCCAAGGTAACCCGCTCACCTGTTTTCCACGTAAATGGGGATGATGTTGAAGCGCTGATTTTCACAGTAAAACTTGCACTCGAATTCCGGCAGCATTTTCAATCAGATGTCTTCATCGACATTCTATCTTACCGGAAATATGGGCACAACGAAGGTGACGAACCACGTTTCACTCAGCCACTTCTTTATAAAATAATTGCGGGTCACCCAAATCCAAGGGATATTTATGCCAAAAAACTGATTGAATCCGGGGTGATGACCCAGGCCGAGGTCGATCAGGAGATTGCTAAATTTGATTCACAACTTGAAGAAAATTTTGAAGCAAGCAAAAGCATCGATAAACTGAATATCAAAAACTTCCTGGTTAATGAATACAAGCCTTACAGGTTTCCTGAACCCAGCGAAGTATATCAGGTACCAACGGCCATATCTGAGTCAAAATTGCTGAATCTGGCAGGAAAAATAAACCAACTTCCGTCTGATAAGAAATTCTTCAGCAAAATAGTTAAGTTGATGGATGATCGAAGTCAGATGATATCCTCTGGCAAGGTCGACTGGGCCCTGGGTGAATTACTTGCCTATGCTTCGCTTCTCAACGAAGGGATTCCCGTTCGTTTAAGTGGTCAGGATGCCCAACGCGGGACTTTCTCGCACAGGCACTCAGCCCTGGTATTGGAGGATACAGGAGAAAAGTACTTCCCTCTTCAAAATATCTCACAGGAACAGGCTCCTTTCACTGTTATCAATTCCCCATTGAATGAATATGGAGTGATGGGCTTTGAATACGGCTATTCCATGGCTTATCCGAAAGGATTAACAATATGGGAAGGTCAGTTCGGCGACTTTGCCAATGTGGCGCAGGTCATCTACGACCAATACATCTGTTCGGCAGGTGAAAAATGGGGAATCATGAATGGACTTGTGCTCTTTCTGCCGCATGGGTATGAAGGTCAGGGACCCGAACACTCCAGTGCAAGGATTGAGAGATACTTATCCCTCTGCAGCAATTACAACCTGCACGTGGTTGTACCTACCACTCCAGCCAATCTTTTTCACCTTCTTAGAAGACAAGTCATTGGAGATGTGCGTATTCCATTGATTGTGTTTACACCGAAGAGCTTGCTTCGTCATCCGAAAGTGGTTTCGTCGCTGGATCAATTGACAAAGGGTGGGTTCGAAAAAATGATATTCGACAAGGAAGTTAAGATTGGAAAAGCAGAAGTCGTAGTTTTCACTTCCGGCAAAATCTATTTTGAACTGATTGAACGAAGGGAAAAACTTGGAAAAATGAATATTGCCATCCATAGGGTGGAACAATTATCCCCGTTCCCAGCTGAAGAAGTACGAGATATAATATATAATAACTCTCAGTCCAAAAGGTTCTTATGGGTTCAGGATGAACCTGCAAACATGGGTGTCTGGCCGTATCTGTTCAGGAAATATCCGGAATTGGGACTCGAATTGGTAAGCCGTCCAGAGAGTGCCAGTCCTGCCGCCGGTTTGGTTGAAAAACATAAGAGAAGACTGGAGCGGATAATGGATTCTGTATTTAACTAATACTACCTTAGTAGAATTAAAATAAGAGATATGATTGTTGAAATTAAGGTTCCATCCCCCGGAGAGTCCATTACTGAAGTGGAAATTGGCAAATGGCTCGTCGAAAATGGGGCTGTTGTCAGGAAAGATCAGGAACTCGCAGAGGTCGAGTCCGATAAAGCTACTTTATCGCTTATTGCCGTAGCTTCCGGTCAATTGAAAATTCTTGCCCATGAGGGTGACAAGGTCAATGTTGGCAGCGTTGCCTGTACCATCGATACAGAAAACGCACCTTCGCTACCGGATGAAAAACTTGCAGCAGCAACCTTGCCAAATGATGAACCTCTGAAAAAGAGTGAAATAGTGAAAGATAGTCCCAAAGCGGTGGCTCAAAAGATAGCAGTGGTTCAACAAGAGTCAGAACCTGCCTTGAAAATGACTCCTACCGCAAAAGCAGTCATGGAACAAGCAGGTCTTTCGATCGAAGATGTACTGGAAGGGATTCGGAGACTGACCCGCAAGGATATGGAACAGATTGCCGGCGCGTATGCTAATCCTGTTGCCTTGTCCTCAGTGGCAAGCAGGGCTGAAGAAAGGGTTGCAATGACACCACTTAGACGAAAACTAAGCCAGAGGTTAGTAGCTGTCAAGAACGAGACTGCCATGCTGACTACATTCAATGAAGTGGATATGAGTAAGGTAGTGGATTTGCGTAACAGATACCAGAAAGCCTTTACGGAAAAGCATGGTTTCAAACTTGGGTTCAATGCATTCTTTGCGAAGGCTGTCAGTCTTGCACTCAGTCAGCACACTTCGGTCAATTCCATGATTGATGGAGAAGAGATAGTTACACCAAAATATCACGATATCGGCATTGCCGTATCGAGTCCTAAGGGCTTGATGGTTCCCATCATCAGAAACGTGGAAACAATGAGTGTGGCTCAGATTGAAGGTGCGATTAAGGAACTGGCAGAAAAAGCAAGGGATAAGCGCCTTACTGTTCAGGAAATGACTGGCGGAACCTTTACAATCACCAACGGAGGCGTTTTCGGCTCCATGATGTCTACTCCAATCATCAACCCTCCCCAGAGTGCCATTTTAGGCTTGCATGCCATCAAGGATCGTCCTGTTGCCATTGAAGGGAAAGTGGAAATCAGACCCATGATGTATATTGCGCTTTCGTATGACCACAGGATCATCGATGGCAAGGATTCAGTAGGATTTCTTGTCAAGATAAAAGAGATGATTGAAAATCCTTCCAAACTACTCTTTGGTGGAAAGGATGCTGAAGAAATACTACTGGATCTGTAAACTTTCAGAAGGATAAAGGAAAAAGGCTAAAGGAAAAAGTGGAATTAGTGTTAAAACAATCATTAGTTCAGTTATTTAAGGGGATAAAGGAAGAACGCCGCAATCAGCATTGATTGCGGCGTTCTTCCTTTATCCTTTATCCTT
>CAIUUO010000170.1 GCA_903902325.1 uncultured Bacteroidia bacterium | reverse complement strand
CTCACTGTTGCACAATATTTTGTGGTAGGGCAGGATCCTGCATCCATTATATGGCGCCAGATTCAGACGGATAATTTTCAGATAATCTATCCTTCAGACTATGAAGTTCAGGCACAAAGAGTCGCACACATATTTGAAAAGGTCTACAGCTATCCTGGAATTTCACTATTGCATCAACCCAAAAAAATTTCTGTCATCCTGCACACAAAATCAGCACAATCAAATGGTTTTGTTGCATGGTCGCCCTCAAGGGTCGAACTCTTTCCAACACCCGGACAAGATACATATGCCCAGGACTGGATTGAGCAACTCGCGATACACGAACTTAGGCACCATGTACAAATCGATAAAATTGAATCAGAATTGCCGTCAATATTCAGGATTCTGCTCGGAGAGCAGGCAGCATCACTTGTGATAGGTGCATATCTGCCATTTTGGTTCCTGGAGGGAGACGCGGTTGTCACCGAAACTGCCTTCAGTCATACGGGTCGTGGACGATTGCCATCGTTTTCTATGGAATTAAAGGCCCAGGTCGACCAGAAAGGAATATATAGTTTCGACAAAGCTTATCTGGGATCATTCAAGGATTATATTCCGGATTATTATCAGCTTGGCTATCAGATGGTTTCTAATATCCGAAATCAGAATGGGGGAGATGTTTGGGGTAAGGTTTTGCATCACATTGCAAGAAATCCGTTGGGACTAAATTCGCTTTCCAGGGGATTAAAATTGGCTACAGGGAAAAATCAGGATCAACACTATTTAGATATCATGCAAAACCTGAAATCTACTAATCCATTCAATTTTAATAATCAGGGTGATACTTCCACGACAAAAACCATTGCTGTCAGAACTTCCAATGTATATACGTCATACAGATATCCATATTTTACAGATGATTCCTCTTTCGTCGCATTAAAAACTTCTTTGGATAAAATACCGCGCTTAGTATTGATCGATAAAAATTCAAATGAGAAAAAGCTCATTTTGCCCGGAGTGATTCAGGATGAATCCTTGAGTTTTGCCAATGGAAAGGTTATCTGGATCGAAACAAAACCTGATTTGAGATGGACACATAAAGAGCGTTCCCTGTTACGATTATTGGATATCCATACCGGAAAATTATGGGAAAAAGTCTACGATGACAAGCTATTTGCACCAGTTTTGTCTCCAGATGGTAAAATGATTGCTGCAGTCAGGTTTAGTGATGAAAATCTCTCATCAATTATACTGATTTCAGGTATTAATGGTATGATAATCAAAGAAATAAAAGAATTTGATCACAACATTTTTTTTACACCTTCATGGTCCGCGGATCAATCCTTCCTGTATGCGATCGAACTCAATAACAGTGGAAAATCGATCGTTCGCATCAATCTGTCCAATGGTGATATAGTAAGTATTTCACAACCTACCAGCGGTGACATCAAAAAACCCTTTCAGCGCGGTAATCATCTCTTTTATACTTCCGACATGTGTGGTAAGAGTGAAGGATATGCACTTGATTTGATTACCCATAAGAATTATCGCATTGTTACAGCAAAATATGGCATAAGAGATCTTCAAAGTTCAAAAGACGGTAACAGACTGGTCTACGGAAATTATTCGTCAAATGGCTTTAAAATGAATGTTAAGGAGATTTCAGGTATCAAATGGGAAGAAAAATCCCCGGAACATTGGTTTCAGGATACGCTCTCCAACAAACTTACATTCCAGGAAAAGGGGATTATTGACTTCTCCAACCTGGATACTTCCCGGTTTGAAAGTAAAAAGTATGCTAAAATCAACAATCTATTCAATATTCATAGCTGGGCACCTGTTTATATTGATCCGGATCAATCGGTTGTAAATACCGGATTTTCAATTATTTCGCAGAATAAATTATCGACGGCCATGACCCAGTTCGGATACAATTATTCTACTGTCGATCATTCCGGAAAATGGATTGGAAAATTCGAATATGCCGGTTGGTATCCGGATTTGTATTTTTATGGAGATTATGGTAAGGAAAAATCGAGTTACTACCAGATAAATCGATACTATAATTCAAGAAACCAATTAATTAGTCAGGATACTGTTTCGATCCCATATACGCAAACGGTAATGAACCTGAAAATCGAT
>CAIUUO010000169.1 GCA_903902325.1 uncultured Bacteroidia bacterium | reverse complement strand
CCCAAAAGTCGAATTATATTACAACGATTACAACTTATATTTAAATGCAAAACGTAATGCAGTTATCAAATTGATTCTGCGATTACAAGCTAAGAAAATTCCTATCCATGCCGTTGGGGAGCAGGCACATTATAGCTTGGTAATTCCAACAGTGCAAAAAATAGAAGAATGTATTAAGGATTTCTCAAAACTCGGAATAAAAGTCAATTTCACAGAACTAGACATCACAGCTTTGCCAAATAAAAAGAAAGAAATTACCGCCGAAGTTTCTAAAATTGTTGCTTACGATCCTTTATATGATCCTTACAAAAAAGGGTTGCCAGATTCTGTGCTTCTAAAGTTAGCAGGTAGATACGGAGATATATTCAGGGTTTTTAAAGAAAACAGTTCCACAATTCAACGGGTTACCTTTTGGGGGTTGACTGACGGTAATTCGTGGTTAAATGGATGGCCTATGCCTGGTCGCACGAACTACCCTTTGCTGTTTGATCGCAGTTACCAGCCAAAATTAGCTATCCTAAATGCGATTTTAAAACCTATTAAGTAAGCTATCATTAGCTATTTATTGTTTCATTTCCGTTAACTTTGAAACAACACTCAATTAAATTAATTCTAGTGAAAAAAATCTTCTTTTTGGCTAGCTGGCTTATTGTGTCAAGCTTGCCGGCACAACAAACTGTCAGCTTAAAAGACAGTACAGATAAGATGCAATGGTTTAAAGATGCCAAACTGGGCATTTTTATCCATTACGGTATATATGCAGTTAATGGTGGTGGTACTTCCTGGCCATTCCGCAATGGCCAGATTTCGTATGCTGATTATATGAAACAACTCGATGGGTTTACGACAAAAAATTACCACCCCGAACAATGGGCTAAACTGTTTAAAGAAGCCGGGGCAAAGTATGCTGTAATGACCTCTAAACACCACGATGGGGTGGCTATGTGGGATACACAACTAAGCGATTTGAATGTGGTAAAGAAAACTCCTGCCGGTCGCGATTTAATTGCTCCATACGCAAAAGCACTGCGCATCGAAGGGTTGAAAGTAGGGATTTATTTCTCTCTGCTGGATTGGTCGCACCCCGATTATGCTACCTTATTCAAGAAAAACAAAGACAAAATCGTAAATCTTTATGATTCACCTGCTTCCGGTGTTGAAGATGAAACTCGCTGGCAAAAATTCCTGACCTTCAGAGATGGGCAACTGAAGGAATTGGCAGATTTGGTGAATCCTGACTTATGGTGGTTCGATGGAGACTGGACACGGACAAAAGAGCAATGGAAAATGAAAGAGTTGCGTCAGGATTTATTGTCATGGAATTCAAAAACGATTCTAAACGACCGACTGCAGGGTTACGGCGATTACCAAACGCCCGAACAAGGAGTTCCGATTGTTGGCCCAACAGAGCCCTGGGAGCTGTGTATGACTATCAATGATTCCTGGTCGTACGGTAAGAATGACAACAATACCAAGTCCTTGAATTACATTATCAATATTTTTACCGACTGCATCAGTCAGGGCGGAAATCTCTTGTTGGATGTTGGCCCTACGGAAGATGGAAGCATCACTCCAATTCAAACAGAGCGTTTAAAAGGTTTGGGACGCTGGACCAGTAAACATGCCGAAGCCATTTATGGAACAACCCGTGGTTTGCCTTTTGGCCATTTTTTCGGGCCTACTACCCTTTCGAAGGACAGAAAAACCATTTACTGTTTTATCCTCAATACGCCTAAAGATGATATTACGCTTAAGGGAATTAAGAATAATATTACTCAGATAAGGCTTCTTGGAACAAACGAAAAATTGATTTCAAAGCGAATCGGAGGAAATGTTACCAGTGTTCCTGGCATTCTTCGAATCACATTACCAGCCGAAAAAATGGACTTGAACGCCAGCGTTATTGCTATAGAGTTGGATTCGCCGCTGAAGTTATACCGTGCTAAAGTGGGAGCTATTGAGGAGAACTAAAAGATTTTAGAGCATAGAACCAAGAGTAAAGACACGAAACACGATTTCTATATATTTAAATGAAAATAGTCGAAATAACCTTTTACAATAATAGAACCCATGAAATACAATATCCTTATAGCATGCCTTTTTCTTTATGCAACGGGCTTAATAGCTCAGACAAAACTTGCTTCAGAACAGTTAATAAAACGGGTTATTCCCAAAGAATCGTCACAGTTTAAGGTTGAAATAATCCCTTCGCATGATTCAATGGATGTTTTTGAAATTGAATCCAAAGGCGAAAAAATCATTTTACGCGGTAATACCGGGGTATCTGTGGCATCGGCCCTTCATCATTATCTGAAATACTTTTGCCATGCGCAACTATCGTGGAACGGCGACAATATAAATTTACCTGCTGAGTTGCCAACCGTGAAAACGAAAATCAGAGTCGAATCGCCATTTAAACAGCGTGTTTACCTCAATTATTGTACCTTCAGTTACTCCATGCCGTGGTGGGATTGGTCCCGTTGGCAAAGAGAAATAGACTGGATGGCCATGCATGGTATCAACATGCCGCTAGCTGTTGTTGGTCAAGAATCTGTTTGGCAAAATACGCTTCGAAAATACAAGATGACGGATGATGAGATTCGTACTTTTCTTGTTGGGCCTGCTTTTCAAGCTTGGCAGTGGATGACTAACATCGAAACGTATGGAGGGCCGCTGCCTCAAAATTGGATTAACTCACATTTGGTATTGGGAAAACAAATCCTTCAGCGTGAACGCGAATTGGGTATGACCCCTATTCTTCAAAGTTTTACAGGTTATGTGCCTGTATTACTGAAAAGCAAATTTCCCGAGGCTAAAATTACCATGAAAAACAGATGGTGTAAACAATTTGATGCTACCGTTCAGTTGGATCCTCTCGATCCACTCTTTCAGAAAATGGGAAAGACTTTTTTGGAGGAACAGGAAAAGCTATTTGGAACCAATCATATTTATGCTGCTGATCCTTTTCACGAAGGTACGCCTCCTAGTACAGAAAAATCCTACCTGCAAGCCGTGGGCAAAATTATCCTCAGTGTGGCTCAGTCACAGGATGAAAAAGCCATTATTGCGATGCAAACCTGGTCTCTGCGGGCTGATATTGCCCTGACATTTCCCAAAGACAGACTCCTTTTGCTGGATCTCATGGGAGGAAAAGCCAAGAAGTTCAGTAATTTCTGGGGTTATCCTTATGTGGCGGGCGTGTTGCACAACTATGGGGGAAGGGTGTATATGGGTGGCCGTCTTTTGCACTATGCAAACAATGTTTTTAATTTGAAAACAGATAGTGCAGGAGCTCATCTCACTGGTATTGGTATTTTCCCTGAAGCAATTGACCAAAATCCGGTGGTATATGATTTAGCTACTGAGATTGGCTGGATGAATCAGCGTCCAGAATTACGCAACTGGGTGCTTCAATATGCTGAATCTCGCTATGGAAAATGTCCAGCATCCATTGAGAAAGGTTGGGATATCCTACTCAATACGGTTTATAACAAGCAATCAGGACTTTGTCCAAGCATCGAAAGTTTTATCTGTTCAAGACCGGCATTGGCAGTGAAACTAGCTGCCCCAAATGGCGATACTGCCCGACCTTATAATACCTTAGAACTTTGGAAAGCGGCCGATGCATTTTTAGAAGCATCCGATGAATTGAAAAACAGCGATACCTATCGGTTCGATTTAGTGGATGTAACCCGACAATGCTTATCCGATTTGTCTAATTTGCTTCAACGAGATATGGCAAAGGCTTATAACGAAAATAATAAGGAGCGATTTGAAACGACCAGTACCCGCTTTTTGGATATGATGGACGATTTTGACAGACTGTTGAATACCCGTTCCACTTTTATGTTGGGTAAATGGATCAGCGAGTCTCGTTCATGGGGTAAGACTACTGAGGAGAAAGATCTTTACGAATGGAATGCTCGCACCCAAATTACGGTATGGGGACCGCGACATCCCGACGCGTTATTGTTTGACTACTCCAACCGTCAATGGGCAGGATTGGTGAAAGGGTATTACAAACCCCGTTGGGAGAAATTCATTAATTTCCTAAAATCGCAGCCGCAAGGCGAAGGCAGATACAGTGAGGAAGGTATTACCAAAAAATCCTATTCCAGACCGGCTATTGATGCCAATGAATTTTACAAGAGCCTTTCTGACTGGGAGTACCAATGGGCGCACAAAAAAGAAAGCTATTCAGCAAAACCATATGGAGATGAGATTGCTATTTCGAAAGAGTTGTACCAGAAATGGCTTCCGGTGATGACTGAATTTGCAACCATCGCAAAAAATGTGAAGGCAACGGATGAAAATGGAGCTGCAGATATCTCCGGTTCTAAAGAGAAGAAATGATAAATAATTTAAAGCCATTATGTCTAATATTAAATCCGTGTACTTTTTATTTGCTGTCTTATGTTGTTTAAACAGCTTTTCGCAGAAGCAATCCAATATTTATATTGAGGATTCTATACCCCATACAATGGTTAATCCTTCGATGGATAATCCGAACAAAGAATGGAGTTATTCGCCAAAATCAACGATTGTAATCGGCGTACCTTTTGTGCCTGCACCTGTGCAGGTTCTTTATGATGCATCTGTCTATACAGGAAATGCTGAGTTGTGCTTTTTCTATGGCGATGGAATGAAAAAGATTATTGCACATCAACGGAATTTTTATAATGGATGGATTCCGATTGTGCAATACGATTGGGTAGAAAATGGATTGCATTATTATATAGAAATGTTCAGCACTTCCTTGAATGAACTGGGGAATGCCGAAAATACCTTGCAATTGGCAAAATTTAAAGTAATCAATGAATCAAAGGAAATAAAAAAACCGGCACTTTATTCCGCTTGCAGAGGAAGTGGCGAAGATCACCGAAAAGGGAAAACAGTAATAAAACCTGAAACTGTTTTCAAAATGGATAAGGTTGCTTTATACAGGGATGGCAAATTAGTATATACATTTCCCGATAGTGGTGAAAAGTATTCAGTAAATGGAAAAGTATATTCGGATGAATTTTCGGCAAAAGAGTTGAATATCACTACTACAACAAAAACCGGAATCGTAAAATACTCCAAAAATCTTTCGCCAAAGGATAGTTTAGTAATCGTAACTAGCATGCCTCGTGTGCCTGTTGAAACGACTAATACACAAGCATTGAGTGTAATACGAAATATAAACTACAACAAAGAAAAGCAAAAAACAATTAAGTTTTGGACAGCCTTAATCAGCAATAAAGTTGAATTTAAAATTCCTGAAAAACGTGTAAATGATTCCTATAAAGCCGGATTGGTAAATTTAATACTAGCCACCAGAAATAAAAAAGAGGAAGGTTTAAAGCGGCAGGGAAGTGGTTTGCCTTATGACGGATTGTTTTTGAATGATTTTGTGGATATGCGCTATATCTATGATTTCGCTCGCTTAACTGAAATTGTCGAACCGAATTTTAAATGGCTGATGAATCAACAAACCGATAAAGGGATGTTTGTGGATAAAAGTTTAAGTCATGGACAAGAAATCCTTGCTTCTCATGGTCAGGCCTTGTTTACCCTGTCGCACCATTTTGTGATGACGCAGGATAAGCAATATGCTGCAACCGTTTTCCCTTATGTGAGTAAAGCCATTGACTGGATGAAAGAAGAATGTAAGAAAGACAACTATGGTTTGCTGCCTCCTTCTATTCCGTATGATAATGAAATGATTAAAGGACATTATACCAGCCACAATTTATGGGGGCTGTTGGCTGTGAGAGCCTCTATCAGACTTGCAAGGGCAATAGGTAAAAATGATGAAGTGAAGGCGTGGACAGAATTTCACGATGTTTACGAGAAAGCCGTATTGAAAGCCATTTCATTAAGCGTAACCCACGACTATTATGTGCCGACGGGTTTATATAGTTTTGCCAGTGGAGTAGATTCACGTAAAGGATTCAATGAATTCAGAACCAATCAGGATTGGGAAAATAATTTGTTAGCTTATCCAACTGAAGTTTTAGCGGTAGGTGATGAGCGGATTGAAGGAACCGTTGATTATATCCGGAAAAACAAATACAGGGAAGGGGTGATGACTTATCGAAATGGAGAGCATCTACATCAATATATCACTTGCAATCAGGCAACTCAATATCTGACAATTAATAAGCAGGAGCAGGCACTGACTGATCTTTATCATATTTTGCTTCATAATGGTTCTTGCCACGAAGGTTTTGAAAATATGGTTCAGCCCTGGGACGACAGAGATCCTTGGCCTTGTCCGGCTCCCCATGCCTGGGCAGCAGCAAAGATTTCTTTGTTGATTCGGAATTGTATGGTGCGCGAATATGGCGGCAAAGCAGGTTTAAATGAAAATGAAAGAGATCTTTATTTGTATTCTTTAATTTCGCCGGAATGGAGCAAAGCAGGACAAAAGCTTGAAATTGTAAATGCTCCGACTGAATTCGGTGCTGTTTCATCGACCTGTTGTTTTACAGCGGGTGGTGCTGAAATTAAGGTTAAATCATCCTTTCATCATCAACCACGCTCGGTCATTTTCACTATTCCTTATTCTGTTGATTTAATTTCCTATAAATCTGATGCTTCAAAATCCGAACTTGTCAATGGTACGATCATTTGCTCTTCCGATGTTTCCAATATCAAAATGATTTGGAAAGAAAAACCGGGTATTTTCAAAAATACGTATCAGAATATTTTGCAAACGTATCGATCAGAAAGAGGTATTGCATGGGAAAAAGAAAGCGTGAAAGGGAAAGAACGTTCTCGAAGTGATGCCAAGAATAATTCAGGGATTTTGATGATGACACCCCATGCAGTTCCGTTTTTATTAGAAGATGAAATTAATTATCCTGCTGAAAATTTGAGTTTTGATTTGGTATTGAAGGCATTTCAGAAGGAATACAAACGCAGATTTGACAAATACAGCAGCAAAACAAAAATAGTGCAGTTCTAAAACCTATAAATTATAAAACGATGCGACTTATTATTCAACAAAATACGACTGGAATATCGGAATGGGTAGCCAATTATGTTGCTGTCAAAATAAATAAATAT
>CAIUUO010000168.1 GCA_903902325.1 uncultured Bacteroidia bacterium | reverse complement strand
TCAGATTGGAAATTCTTAGGCTGATTAGTCATTTAACAGATTCGAAACGATCAAAACAGAGAAGATGATCCGTCAGGTTGGATCCATATTTGCCCTTTTTGCATTGCTTTTGCTGTGTGATGGCTGTACTGTGTCGATGCAGTCCAAAAGGGCCGCTACTTCTTTTGACAATGGTGAATATTATAAGTGCATCGCGGAATACCGTAAAATATACACCAAAACAAAAGGAAGGGAAAAGAAGGCAGAAATCCAGCTGAAAATTGCAGAATCTCTATACCGGATCGGACAATACAGGCAGGCAGAGAGTTACTTTAAGAGTGCCATTTACAAGGATCCTTCGGATCTAACAACCATTCTAAGGTACGCGGAAGTATTGCGTGCCAATGGCAAATATGATGAATCGATCAAAAGTTACAAAAGATTCCTCAAAACCAATCCAAAAGACGAGCGTGCGCTCAATGGTATCATCTCCTGCAACACTTGTAAGGATATGATCAAGAATCCAACCCAATACCAGATTGAGAATCTGAAAGACATCAACTCGCGCTTTTCGGATTATGGCGCGGTTTATCCCGGTTTAATTGCAACCGAACTCGTTTTTGCTTCAGCCAGGGATGATGCTACCGGAAAAAAGAAAAACCAGGTTACTGGTGAATACAATTCAGATATTTACAGATCCGTTTTTAATCCGGAGAAAAAGCGCTGGGACACGCCCAAACGACTTGATGAGGCGTTGATGGTGGATACCGGTGAGGATGAGGGAGCTCCAAATTTTGACAGAACCGGCAACTCGCTCTATTTCACCAGATCTATTTCTGAGAAAGGCAAGGATCCCCAGGTTGAAATTTACCAGTCCGATCTGGTTAGCGGAAGCTGGAGCAAGCCAGTCAAATTGAAGTTTGGCAACGATAGTCTGCTTGCAGCGCATCCTTCCGTCTCCCTGACAGGCGATAAAATTTATTTTGTCTCCAACAGACCTGGCGGATTTGGTGGCAATGATATCTGGTTTTCTCAAAAAACAGGTGAAAATAAGTGGGGAGCGCCCCGAAATATGGGTCCTCAGATTAATACTGCAGGCAATGAAATGTTCCCGTTTATCCGCGATAACGGCGAACTATATTTTTCTTCCGATTCGCACGTTGGATTAGGTGGCCTGGATATTTACAGGGCTAAACCGATGGAAAATGAGAAATGGGATGTCGAAAATATGGGTTCTCCCATCAATTCTCCCGGAGATGATTTTGCCATATCCTTTTATCCAGGAGAGGAGCGTGGTCTGTTTTCGAGTTTCCGCGAGGGGAGCAGGGGAGATGACATCTACTCATTTGAGATGCCACCGAAATCGTACAGTGTTGAAGGCAAGATCTATAACAAGGAGACAGGAGAACCCATCGAAATTGCTGCTGTCCGGCTCATCGGGACGGATGGTACCCAACTGCGCATGAAATCTGAAAAGGCCGAGTTTAAATTTAAGTTAAAGCCGGGGGTTGAGTATCTGGTTACGGCTTTTAAAAAGGGATTTCTGAATACCAAGGCTTATGTTTCTACTGTTGGTTTGGACCAGGGAAAATATTTTTCAGTCAGGATGGATCTAACCCCTGTAGATCAACCAATTAAAATAGATAATATTTTCTATGAGTTTGGGAAATGGGAGCTTCTGCATGAGTCAATTGCTTCCATGGACACACTTGTAACCTTGCTGAAGGAGAATCCAACGGTAGTTATCGAGTTGATGGCACATACGGATTGCCGGGGAAACGACACGGATAACCTGCTTCTATCCCAGAAAAGGGCACAGTCGGTGGTGGATTATCTGATTTCAAAGGGAATCCAGCAGGCAAGACTGGTGGCCAAGGGTTATGGCGCCAAGGTTCCCAAAATCGTGGATGCCAAAATAGTCAAAGCCTATCCCTTCCTGAAAAAAGGTCAAATCCTCTCTTGCAAATTCATCGAAGGATTGAAGAGTACGGATGACCGTGAAGTTTGTCATCAGCTAAACAGGCGATCCGAATTCAAGGTGGTTTCTTCAGAATACAGGGAGAAGTATAAAGAACCGCTCTAGAGAAGGATAAAGGAAAAAGGCTAAAGGATAAAGTAAAGAACGCACGATTCAGTATTTGAGCAGATTGATTGTAATTATTTTCAAATCAGTTAAATACGCAGCGCGGGGTTCACTTTATCCTTTAGCCTTTTTCCTTTTTCCTTTATTTTTACCGCTAGGGAAAAAATCGTATTTTCGCATCCGAAATGAACAGCGACCAGAGATATATCCGCAGAGGGGTTTCGGCTTCCAAAGAAGATGTTCACAATGCCATCAGGAACATTGACAAAGGCTTGTTTCCCAAGGCTTTTTGCAAGGTTGTGCCGGATATTATGGGCGGCGATCCGCTTTGTTGCAATGTGATGCATGCAGATGGAGCAGGCACAAAATCAGCCCTGGCTTACATGTATTGGAAAGAAACCGGTGATCTGAGTGTTTGGAAAGGAATTGCGCAGGATGCAGTGGTGATGAACCTGGACGACCTGATTTGTGTTGGTGCAACAGAAAATATCCTGCTTTCATCTACAATTGGCAGGAACAAGCAACTCATTCCAGGAGAAGTAGTCTCTGCCATCATCCATGGTACCGAAGAATTTTGCAGTGAGATGCGCGACCTTGGTATTTCCATTTTTCCTACGGGAGGTGAAACAGCCGATGTTGGTGATCTGGTCAGAACCATCATCGTTGATTCGACTGTTACCTGCAGGATGAAGCGATCAGATGTGATTTCTGCCGACCGGATCCATGCCGGAAATGTCATTGTTGGTCTAGCCTCAGATGGCCAGGCTACCTATGAAAAGTCGTGGAATGGAGGTATGGGCAGCAATGGACTCACTTCTGCACGACACGATGTTTTTTCAAAATACCTTGCCACAAAGTACCCTGAAAGCTATGATCCATCACTGCCTGGTGAGCTTGTTTATTCAGGGAATATGCGATTGACTGACCATGTTGACTCAATTGGCATGGATGCCGGTAAAATGGTGCTTTCCCCTACACGCACATACGCTCCTGTCGTAAAAAAAGTATTGGATTCCTTCAGGGACAATATCTTTGGAATCATTCACTGCTCCGGCGGCGCCCAGACAAAAGTGCTGCATTTTGTGGGAAATGTCCATGTCATCAAGGATAATCTTTTCGATGTACCTGAGCTTTTCAGGGTCATCCAGCACCAGAGCGGAACCGACTGGCACGAAATGTACAAAGTATTCAACATGGGTCACAGAATGGAATTGTATGTAAACCAAGAGGTTGCCGAAGGTATCATAGCCATCTCAAAGTCATTCGGGATCGATGCAAAAATTATTGGCCGCGTTGAGCCCCTGGATGGTAAAAAGGTTACCATTACCTCTCCATTCGGCACTTTCGAGTATTAGCTTCTCTAACTTTAGGCATTTTAGGCACTTTAGTTCACTTTAGGCACTGTCCCATTAAAAAATATTATAAAAATATACCATGTCAGATAATTCTCTCCTCGAAAAATACGAAGGAATCAAAATTCGCTTTGATGAAGTAAGTCAGCAAATCTCTGATCCTGATGTCATGAAGGACATGAAGAGATATGTCAAGCTCAATCAGGAATACAAGCAACTCGATTCGCTTGTTCAGGCTTTTACCCGCTACAACAATTATTTGCAAAATATTGCCGAAGCCAAAGAAATCCTTGAAAATGAGACAGACGAGGATTTGCGCGAGATGGCCCGGGAAGAAATGGAAGAGGGTACGCTAAAAGTGACAGCCTTCGAAGACGAAATCAAAATGTTGCTGGTACCTGCTGATCCTGAAGACAGCAAAAATGCCATTCTTGAGATACGGGGTGGTACAGGCGGAGATGAAGCCGCCATTTTTGCGGGCGATCTCTTCAGGATGTACTCCAAATTTTGCGACAGGATGGGTTGGAAACTGGAGGTAACCAATACATCAGAAGGTACATCAGGGGGGTACAAGGAACTGGTTGCCAAGGTAACTGGCAAAGATGTATACGGATTGCTGAAATATGAATCCGGCGTGCATCGGGTGCAACGTGTTCCACAGACAGAGACACAGGGAAGAATCCATACTTCGGCATCCACCGTTGCAGTTTTGCCCGAGGCTGAAGAGTTTGATATTGACTTAAGAGACAGTGATATCCGGAAAGATACCTATTGTTCTTCCGGTCCCGGCGGACAAAGTGTAAACACCACCTATTCGGCCATCCGGCTTACCCATATACCTACCGGGATTGTCGTAACCTGTCAGGATGAGAAATCGCAGATCAAAAACCTGGCCAAGGCCATGTCTGAATTGCGCACCCGCATCTACAACATGGAACACCAGAAATACCTGGATGAGATTGCTTCCAAACGTAAAACAATGGTCTCTACCGGCGACAGGTCAGCAAAGATCAGAACATACAACTATCCGCAGGGACGTATGACAGATCACCGTATCGGACTTACCCTCTATCACCTGCCAGCCATCATGGACGG
>CAIUUO010000167.1 GCA_903902325.1 uncultured Bacteroidia bacterium | reverse complement strand
TGCTGTCCCCTGTGCCCTTCACAATAAAACATGTCTTCAGGAACATCTTTCAATTCTCTGGAACGATTGAGCCAGAATTGAGCACCATATTTACCCTTCGCAGCATCAGCCGGAGTTCTTGTGTAGGTAACCCATCCTTTCGGAAGTATCGTATCTCCTTTCCAAACACCATCTTGCAGATAAAGTTGACCAAATTTGGCCCAGTCCCTGGCTGTGGCATAGCCATATGATGATCCAACAAAGTAGCCACTGGCATCCGTTTCATAAACCATGCTGTTCATACCTATTTTCCTGAATATTTCCACATAGGGAAACTCAAAATACTGATGATCATTATTTAGTGTATTTCTGACTATTCCTGATAAAATATTTGCAGTTCCTGAAGAATATTTCCATTCAGTGTTTGGTTGTTTTTCCAAAGGAACATTTATGGCAGTCTTATAACAATTTCTCTCCCTGTAAAGCATAGTCGTAACGTCAGATACATCCCCATAATCCTCATTCCACTTCAATCCACTGCTCATGTGAAGAAGGTCATTCAGCGTGATGTCCCTTCTTTTGTCGTTTAGCCATTCGGCTACGGGCGCCGTGGCATTCACAGCTAATTTTCCCTTTTTTACAAGGATACCCACCATCGCATTGACAATACTTTTGTCCATTGACCAACCCCAAAGTTTTGTATCAGGAGTAATGGCCTGGTTTTTCCAGTATTTTTCTGCTACCATCTTCCCTTTGTAAATCACTACGACGGCAGCGGTTCTTTTTTCTTTCATGCCAGTCTCGTCAAAGGCAGCATCAACAGCGCGATGAAGAGCATTTGTATTGATTTCAGGGAATATTGTATCGCTCATGGTATCTCCTTCAGGCCAGACCTTTTTCCAGTCATATTCAGTGGATGATTTTGGCAGCGAATGGACGGGCAATGATTCAGGAGAAGATGATTCGTCTACCAGAAAACAACCAAATCCTTCCTTGTAGATTGCTTTTTGTTTAGCAAATCCAAAAATTGTAGTGGTAACGCTTTTCTCCTCATAGTTTATCTTACTGGTGGTATACTTCACAACTGAATAATCCAGATCATTTGCTTTAATAAGATCTGGGTCTCTTCCTGCGACAAATATCGCAGATGCCAAACATTTTGCACCATAACCTGTGGCAATGTACAATTTAGGATATTGAGAAGTTCCAATAATCAGGATCACCACAATAATCGCCAAAGGAATCCATATTCTCTTTTTCATTCGAAGAAGTATTGATTATAAATGTCAATTCGCAAGGTATCATTTGACAAATCACGCGCAAATTTTTGTATGCGATTTTTCACTTAAAAAGGGTCAGTTAACTCAAAATTACATAAAAAAAAGAGATTCTCAATATATTTCAAACCCATAAGCCTCGCTCACAAAATTACAAAAGCGCTGTAAAACTGCTTATTTGAGGATGGAAATTTCAATCACAACGAGGTTTTTTCTACTTTTGAGACTTTAACATAACCTGGCAATCGATGAACCCTTCTTCAAAATACAGGATAACAGAAGTAGTCAATAGTCTGCAGATTAGAGAATTTAATGAGTTTTCTGCAAAATTGTATGAAGGTGATAAAAAGTGGTTCCGGCCTTTGGATACCAGTGTAGAGGAAATATTTGACAAAAAGGCTAACAAAAATTTGCATAAAGGAGATATTGTCAGATGGATTATCAGGGATGAAAGCGAACGTTGTGCAGGCAGAATTGCTGCTTTTTACACGGAAGACTCTTTTCGTCTTTATGATAAACCTACCGGGGGAATTGGTTTTTTTGAATCGGTTAATGATCCTGAGGCTGCATTGTTACTGTTTGACCAGGCCAGAGAGTGGCTTCTTTCATTTGGGATGGAAGCCATGGATGGGCCGACAAATCCCGGCATGAGAGATGCTTTCTGGGGATGTCTGGTGGATGGCTTTCATGAACCGGTATTTCATATGCCCTATAATTTCCCTTATTACAAGGATTTATTTGAATCTTATGGTTTTAGAAATTATTTCAATCAATACACCTACAGGAGGACTTTTGAAGATACTACCGATCTCCATCCGGCACTATTGAGAACAGCCAACAGGATTCTTTCCAATCCTGACTATGAGTTTAAACTGATTGAGAAGGGCAACAAACAGTTCGCGTATGATTTTCAGGTAATTTACAACAAGGCCTGGAGTACCTTTTCAGGAACCAAAGACATTACTGAGGAAGAAGCATTGTCTCTGCTTAAATCCATGGAACCCATAATGGACGAAAGGCTGATCATATTTGGCTATTATCGGGGAGAACCTATTGGTTTCTTTATCATGATGCCTGATATTGGACAGATTACAAAAAATTTCAAAGGGAAATTCAGCTGGTTCAATAAATTACTATTAATCTTTGAATTAAAGGTCCTGCATAGGGTTGACAGGGTTATTGGCCGGATTTTCGGTGTAATACCAGAGTTTCATAACAAAGGAGTTGAAGGTGCTTTGGTACTGTTTTTCCAGAAACAGATTCTTAAGCCGTCCTTCAGATACAAAACATTCGAATTGAACTGGATAGGCGATTTTAATCCCGTCATGATGAAAATAGCAGAATTTATCGGTGGGTCTATATACAAGACTCATGTCACATACCGCTATTTTTTTGACAGAAATATTGAATTTAAAAGGGCTCCCCTCGTAAATACAATCGAAAAAAAAGATCAAATTTCCTGAATTTCACCAAATGCTAATACAAATTGCCCTCCTACTCGCAATCATTTTACAGCTTTTTGCTGCACTGATATCCATCAAACTGGTCAGGGTTACCAAATACAATGTCTCGTGGGTATTTATCAGCACCGGATTTATCCTTCTTGCTGTTCGTCGGTTCATTGAATTTATTCCTTTTGTTTCAGATGCTTCTACCAACAGACAAGTTTTTATCTGGCTGGGTGTAATTGCTTCCATCTTCTTCGCAGTTGGCCTTTTTTTGATCCAGAAAATCTTTCGTTACATGAAGAAAATGGAAGATGAAAAAAGGGAACTGGAAAAAGAGTTGCTGCATGCCATTATCCACACCGAGGAAAGTGAAAAAAAAAGATTCGCAAAGGATTTGCATGACGGACTTGGTCCAATTCTCTCTTCCGTAAAAATGTCACTCTCAACCGTCGAGCGAAGAGAATACGATGAGACATCAAAAATGATACTTCGCAATGCCGATTCGGCGATAGATGAGGCAATTAAAAGTATCCGGGAGATTTCGAGCAATCTTAGTCCGCACATACTGGAAAACTTTGGATTGAGGAAGGCAATCCGAAATTTCATCAGTAAAATAAACCTTATAGACGAAGTCCAAATTGATTTTTCCACAAATATCAACGAAGAACGGTTTGCTAATGATGTTGAAGTTGTTATTTACAGGGTTGTATGTGAATTGATAAACAATACGATCAAACACGCAAAGGCATCCGACGTTGAAATAACCCTGATTTTAGCCGGAAAGTATCTACATTGCACCTATCATGACAATGGTTTGGGTTTTAATCAAACAGAAACTGTAAAGATTCATCAGACGGGTATGGGTATTTCCAATATATTGAGCAGAATTACATCCCTTGACGGAACTTTTGAATTCAATTCTGAAATAGGAAAAGGTATTACAGCTTCATTTTCGATTCCAATAATCAGATAAATTTCAAAGTTTTAAATAATCGATCATGAAAATACTTCTTGTTGACGACCACACGCTTTTCAGAAACGGACTTAAGATGCTGATTGATACAATCCCCGGGTTTCAAGTCACAGGGGAAGCCGCCAATGGAAAGGAATTTCTGGAGCAAATTCAAAAAGTGAATTACGATATTGTCATGCTTGATATTGAGATGCCTGAAATGAACGGAATTGAGGCAGCTAAAAAAGCGATTCGAATCAATCCAAAACTAAAGATCATCACCTTGACCATGTATGGTGAAGATGAATACTTTGACCAGATGATACAAGCCGGAGCAAAGGGATTTTTATTGAAAAATTCCGACCTTCAGGAAGTTAAAACTGCAATTGAAGTAGTATTTCAAGGTGGAACCTACTATTCCCAGGAACTGATGCAAAGTATTCTCAAAAATTTAAAACAGGTCAAAGAATCAAAAGTTGTAGAATTTGAATTTTCTGAACGCGAATCAGAAATTCTCCACATGATCTGCCAGGGCTATTCCAACCAGGTGATTGGAGAGAAACTGTTTATCAGCAAAAGAACAGTGGAGAAACATAGGGCCAACCTATTGCTGAAAACAAATTGTAAAAATACTGCAGAATTGGTTATCTATGCTGTTAAAAATCAAATTGTTAACTTGTAATTGCAAATTCAAAACCACTTTGAACTTTGCTCTTACGTATATTGTAATTCACATTTGTATGAATAGTTACATTTGTAAACTATTTATATATTTGGACGTTAATGTAATCTAAACTGCTGATAGATAGACTGTTTGTTATTACATGTTTTTATTCCAGATAACAGATTAGTGACATTGCAATGGACGTATATTTTCCTTTCGAATCGAACTTCACATATGACATCTTTCCTGCACTGTACGGGAAAATAGACCGGCCAATACAGATCAGGAATCAGTGAATGAAATCGATTTAACATATCATTCCCTGATTTGAATGACCACCATCCTATTGATTATTTTGTCGGACTACCCTCTCCTTAGTTCATGTAAATCTAATTTTCTTTTATCCGCATCATGTAACCTGAATGCTCTCTGAGAATTTGATTTAATGGTCATACATGAACGAGATTACAAAGAAATAAAATCTCACAGCGATGAAAATTCCTTGTTTTGTCAAAATGGAAAGCTAAATCACTCAAATCCAGAATGTAAAAACAGAATCCGCAACAAAAATGAATTGCTGCGGATTCTCTAAAAAAATCTTCGTTATGGATAATCTTAACTTGCAATCAAAGATGTCAAGTTCATGATGTAAATGAAGCAAACTTTAGACCGTTTCTGGTTTTTTCATTGACGAAAAAATCCATGACTTAATTTCTCCTGCCCATGTAAATGGAAATGTAATAAAGTAAGGTGGCCAATGATCCTAAAGCCGCAATAACGTAGGTGTATCCTGCCCATTTTAATGCGTCCTCGGCTTTGTCATGAGATTGTGTGGTTGTTATTCCACTTGTTTGCAGCCAAACCAGGGCACGGTTGCTGGCATTGATTTCAACCGGAAGTGTAATGAAACTGAAAATGGTTGTCATGGCAAAAAGGAATATACCGAAGAGTAAAAGTGCCGGAAATGTATTGATCAGTAAAATGCCTCCCAATAATACCCATTGCAAGTATCTTGAACTAAAACTGACAGCCGGAACCAGTGAAGAACGTAATCCCAGCCAGGCATAGGCCGTAGCATGCTGAACAGCGTGACCTGTTTCATGTGCTGCTACTGCAGCCGCTGCCACATTGGTGCCATAGTACACATCTTCACTTAGATTAATCGTTTTATCAGCCGGGTTATAATGGTCTGTAAGCTGACCTTCAACCGTTTCAATCCTAACTCCGTAAATATTGTGGTCACGGAGCATTTTTTCCACTACCTCCTTGCCTGACAATCCATTGGCAGTTGGTATTTGTGAATACTCCTCAAACCTTCTTTTCAACTGATGACTGATCAGCCAACTGACCAGTGCAAATCCAATAAAAATTATGAAAATCATAGGGTTGCTTTTTATTTAACGGAGATATCTGTACAAAAATTAAACCAAAAAATCCGATGTAAAATTGTCAGTACTCCGAAATCATTTTTCCTGCAGAAAATCCATTTCAGATACTCCGCCTGAAATAATAAACTTCATGGCTTCTGCCGGTGAAATATTCAAAGATTTGATCCTATCGGCAGGAACAATGTACAATATACCTGATATATTGTAGGAAAACGGGAAATATACAGCCACTTTGCCGACCATACCCATATCTCCCATCTTGTCATTCGTCAGGAACCCCATCCTCCAGATATCATTTTTTTCATCAACTAGTACGCATACTGGTTTGTCAAACTTCTTCTCTTTTCCAACAAAGGCCGAAAAAAGATCTTTGACGGAGGTGTAAATCAAGCGAAGGATAGGTGTCCTCAGTAATATTCTCTTAATTAGGAATTTAACAGGTCTGGCAAAAAATGTTTCACCCAGGATGCCCAAAAGAACGAGCAGGCACAATATGATCAGAATACCTAATCCCGGAATTTTTAATTCAAAATACTTTTCCAGATAGACACTCAGTAAACCATCAGTAAACTGAAAAAGAAAATAGACAATATAAACAGTAGCAGCCAGAGGTGCTATCAGTAATATTCCCTGCAACAAATAGGTACCAAGACGTTTCATACGCTGCCAAAGATTTTATGCAAATATAGATAAAAGCAAGGCTAACTCATAAAATTGGATGACAACGCATGAAAACCAGAATGCGAATAGGACTTCAAAAATAAATCACTCAGCCATGCGCATGGAGCCTTCTAGCAGTTTAATCATTGTCAGCAACATTTTAAAAGGCATAAGTGCCTCTACTGCATGTATTTTACCGGCAGGGAGAATAATGCAATCTCCAATTCTCATTTCATGTTTAGTATCCTCGATTGAAAAAGTACATTCTCCATCCAGTATCTGTACCAATGCATCAAAGGGTGCCACATGCGGACTCAGACCCTGCCCTGCATCAAATGCAAAAAGCGTGACTGTGCCCGTTGTTTTTTTAATAATAGTCCTGCTGACGACAGCATCCTTTGAATACTCAATGTCTTCTGAGAGTCTGAACAATATTCCAGTTTCCATTATATTGATTAATTTACTAATTAATTATTATTTAAAATTTTAAGAACGTTTTGTTAAACCCATTGTTCATCCAAAATCCCACCTTTAATACTTACTGTAACTGCTTTTACCGGAACTTTGCGGCTTGAACGCTGGACCGCCATTTGCACGAGTTGGAGCAAGCCGCCACAACAGGGAACCTCCATCATCAACACTGTAATGGTATTGACCCTGGATGTATCGATCAGGTTGATCAGTTTTTGCACGTATATTTCCTTTCCCTGGTCCAACTTTGGACATGCTATCACCAAAGATCTGTTTTTTAGCCAGTTAGAATGAAAATCACCCAGTGAAAACGCTGAACAATCTGCAGCAACCAAAAGATCGGAACCCTGGAAATAGGCAGCCGTCGGATTGATCAGATGCAACTGAACGGGCCATTGCCTCAATGCGGATGATGCGGAAACAGTTATCTCCTGACCTACCGGACGCATCGAAGAAGGATCAAATACAATCGTCTGCGAACCCGGACAACCGCCACCGCTTTGGGTATTCGTCGCAGCAACAACCACCTGATGAACAGCATCTTTCACATCCTGGACATAAAATGACAATTCGGCTTCATGTTGAATCAGAAATCCCATTCCCAGCTTTAAAAAGACCGTTTCATTGTGCTCCCTGAGGTGCCTTAAATGGGCAACCACAGTGTTAAACCCTTTTCCGACCATTTCCTGCATTACCATGATTTCATCATATGGTTCAGCCTCGCGTTGCTCAATGGTAATGGCTCCTTCCGGACAATGTCCAATGCAAGCGCCAAGGCCATCACACATCAGTTCACTTACCATGCGAACTTTTCCGTCTATAATTTGTAAAGCACCTTCATGACAATTTGGCACACAATCCCCGCAACCAGTACATTTATCCTCATCTATCCTGATAATATCCCTTTTCATTGCTGTAAAATAATGTTGTGATAATTATTACTTTCCTGTTTAAAAACTCAAATATTAATTTCTAGCAAAATTAGATTGCAAATGGAACTTAAATTGTAACATTGGGTACAATAACCAAAAAATTTCATGTAATGTACCGGATATTATTGAGTTCACCCCTTTTCAGGGGTTTGACCCTTGAGGAACTGGATGCAATGTTTCTGAAAGTCGACCATCAAATCAAACAGTTCAGAAGCGGAGAAATGCTTGCAATGGCTGGTGAAGAGGTGAATAAGGCCATATTGTTGATGCAAGGACGTCTCCAGGGTGAAATGGTGGATTATTCTGGCAATTCATTGAAAATTGAAGAATTGGATCCACCCCAGATGGTCGCTGCAGCGTTTTTATTCGGACCTCAAAACAAATTTCCCGTTTTCCTAAGTGCCAAAACTGATGGGAAAATTTTGGTTATCCAGAAAAGTGAATTCACTGAAATGCTCTCCTCGGAGCCAAGGGTGATGGTCAATTATATGAACATAGTATCTGGAAAAGCACAGTTTTTATCCGGTAAAATCACTTTCTTATCCTTAAAAACCATCCGGGAGAAAATAGCCTATTATTTGCTACAGAAGACTAAAAATAGTACCAATAACAAGATAATCATTGATCAGACTCAGACGAACCTTGCAGACCTGTTTGGCGTTACCAGGCCTTCACTTACAAGAACCATCCTGGAGTTGGAGAAACAGGGTATATTAAACTGGTCCAGAGATTTTGTTTTGATCCTCAACATAAAAAAACTTAATACAATTTTGGGGAGATAGATTCAAATGGAGAAGAAATCGGAAAATTTCGTGAATCGCATGAACAGGATGGGACATAAAGGTATTCCATTTCTGTTTATGATTGATTATGAAATGCTTAAACCAAAAATATATCCGCTTGGTGAGTCTGCGAAGAGAAGAATCTTTTATTCTGTAAATGGACTGCGCAATTTTAGTGAAACACTATCAGATATAAAACCTCTTATCTTTTCTAAACACCCGGTTGATTATACTACCTATCGAATATCCTATGAAAAAGTGTTGAAAGAGTTGCGTTTTGGAAACACTTTTTTGACCAATCTTACTTTTCCGACAGAAATTGAAACCAATTGGAGTCTTAGAAGGATTTTTGAAAATAGTAACGCTCCTTACCGGTTGTTATTCAAGGATGAGTTTGTGCTGTTTTCACCGGAAAGTTTCATCCGAATTGCAAATGGGATTATTTCTTCGTATCCCATGAAAGGTACCATAGATGCCTCTGTTCCAGGAGCGCGAGAAATTGTCCTGACTGATGAGAAGGAAATGGCTGAACATGCCACGATTGTAGATCTGATACGAAATGACCTTTCCATGGTGGCAAGGGATGTAACTGTGAAGAAATACAGGTATGTGGAAGAGATCATAGCACATGACAAAACTTTGCTGCAGGTAAGTTCTGAAATATCTGGTCGTTTACCTTCAGATTATAAATCCAATCTGGGCACAATAATTACCAGATTACTGCCGGCAGGATCAATCTGTGGTGCACCCAAAGAATCAACACAAAAAATTATCAAAGAGGCTGAAGGATATAGCCGTGGTTACTATACGGGTGTTTTCGGCCTATTTGACGGATATATCCTGGATTCAGCGGTTATGATTCGCTATATTGAAAAATCTGAAAACAAACTCTGGTATAAAAGTGGCGGAGGTATTACAATACTTAGTAATCCGGAAAAAGAGTACCGTGAATTAATCGATAAAGTCTATGTTGCAACTCATTGAGACCATATGTTATGAAAATGGTCATTTTCAGCGAATTAAATTACACGAAGAGCGATTGAACCGTTCCAGGTATAACCTATTCGGCAATTGCAATCAATTATCACTTAGTCCATTGCTAAGAATTCCCGCATCCCTGTCAGAGCAAAAAGTCAGATGTAGGGTAACCTATTCAGATGTTATTGAAAACATCGAATATGAGCCGTATGTCTGCAAAAATATCAGATGTTTACAACTGGTCTGGGATGATTCGATTGAATATTCCTACAAGTACAGGAATCGTGAAGACCTGAACAAATTGTTAAGTCTTCGTGACAATGCCGATGAAATATTAATTGTAAAAAATGGTTTGATTGCAGATACCAGCTTCACCAACATCGTTTTTTTTAAAAGCGGTAAATGGTATACTCCTGAAATACCTCTTCTTGCAGGTACCAGAAGAGCAGATTATCTGAAAAAGAAACTGATTCTGCCGGCAATTATCCGTCCGGAGGATCTGAATCAGTACGATGAAGCCAAACTTATCAATTCAATGCGGTCCATCAAAGAGGATGA
>CAIUUO010000166.1 GCA_903902325.1 uncultured Bacteroidia bacterium | reverse complement strand
TGCCTTGCTTTTCTTTGTGAAGGTTTATGAGGAACGTGAACTGGAAATTAGATTCGGAGAATCCTATCTTGATTATAAATCGAAGACTCCCATGCTGTTTCCCGTGAAACGTCGTGGCTGAACATTCTGCTTTTCAGTCTTCAAAAACTTTCAGCAGATAATGATATAAATTACAGTGAATAAAATAGTTCGATTATTTTACACTTAATGCCTGAACCGGCACCGCTAACCTGTAAACTGCCCTTTTACCCTCTTTATCCGAGGTAAAATAGACGGATGTTGCCTTGTGGTCAAAAATTGGATGCGGATGCTCATCCTGCGTCTTCCAGGAGGAGCCATTCCTGCAAAGCGGAATCCAATAGGTCCGCCGGTTAGTCCAGTCTGCTTTCAGCACGCAAATCCAAAGTCCGCCCCAAGGTGCATTTTTGATTTTCGAGTCATCCGGTTCAGTATAATAACCGTCACAAACCAGCATTCCGGTTTCCCCGACAGTGAAATGCCCGTACTTTTTCCATCCGGTAGGCAGAGCGATTTCCACCCTACCGCTGCCATCAGGATTGATTCTTCCTACGTATGCAGAACCATTTTTATACTCCCCGTGGTAGATGATGGCTTTCCCGTCGCGCTGCCACATTTCATGGCAAGTCCAGTCCTCCTTGCTTCTGCCCTCACCTTCATCCCGCAAACGATGGTGTGTTTTGCCGTCCCAAAGCCAAATACGGCGAATCCCGCTATCAGAAGGCCATTCATGGTTATACAGAATAAGCTTATTATCAATGGGCGAAAACTGCACATGTGTGATCCAGGCACCCTGAACACGTTCGCATAATATCTCTTTTCCTGTTTTGGTGTCGTAAACCCTTAACCAGGAAGAGAGTTTTTCCTCCCTAACCCTTTGATCGATGTTATAATCAGGCTTACCCTTTAATATTTTATCACCATCCAATGCCCTGGCATCCGTAGTGGGAACACAGATCCTTGACCCATCTGCCGAAACATGGGTAAATGCCGTCATCTGGCCTTCCGGATATTGGGCGATCACCCTCCGGTGTCCCAAAGTATCGACCACCATAATGTCTCTGCCCTGGATGTAATAGACCAGCGAGTTTTTCACATCGACACTTACGCTGGCTTTCCCGAATCCCCGGTAGGGAGTGCCGTCAAAATAGACATACGATTTCAAAACTCCTTCCCTGTTCTGGCTTAGGCAGCGTTCCCTTCCGGTTTGCATATCCCTCACAAAAATGTTTGGATTCCCCGATGAGTCACTCATAAAGATCAGGTGACGGTCATCCTTCAGCAAGGAAGTCGAAGTAAAATAGAGCAACTGCTTATTGTTATTCATGTTGCCAGATACCCTGACAGCAGGCTCTTTCCTTGTTGTATCAATACCAGTGGAGACATCTCCGACCCCCTGTGCCAAACAGGTTGAAAAAGATCCAAGGGTCAGGTGGAGAATCAGGACGAAAGTGGTTTTTGTTATCATACTATTGAATCTGGTTAATTACTTATTATTAAGACTTGAAAAAATAGGTATATCGATGAATTATATCGCATCAATGTTTTTCTATTCTGCTGGAAGTTTTGTTCCCTATACATTTCCATGATCATGGATAATTTTTAATCTGATTGTCTCCTGAACCCAAAATATCTTTCACATTCAGCGCGACAAAACTGATGGTTTCATAGGCACTTATGATGCCCTTTTCAAAAAGCAGTCCTATCCTGCCGTTTGGAAGTCGGACAAGGCATGAATAGGCGGATGGTCCGGCATAAATCAACTTTGAAGCGAACCAGGTTCCACAATTATCTGCACTCACTTTAAGGGTCATATGCGTTCTGCCTATTGGCACGGCGGGATTGGAAAACAGGTAAAACTCATTGCGTTTATGCTTTCCATAATGGAGGATGCTTGCCTGGCAGACCGATTCAACCAATTCGTAATCATGTTCAACCGGGCTCCAGGTTTCGCCGCCGTCATGACTGTATGAAATGGCGCGGCAATATTTCCCGTTGTAGGAACGCATGTTCATCAGCAAAGCTCCATCAGACAGCTCAACCACCTGACTCTCATTGCAACCCGGACGAATCGGTGAACCCATGTGCCATGATTTACCATGGTCATCCGATATTAGAACATGGGATCCGTATCCATGAGGATCCTTGCGGATTTTGCTTTCCGGGTCGCCATAGCTGTGATTGGCGGGAATTACGAGACGGCCACTGTACTTACCGCCTTTTATTTGTATCCCGATACCTGGCCCGGTCGCATACCATCCCCAGTTTGGATCCTTGCATGCCAAACTGACATTAACAGGTTTTGACCAGCTTAATCCGTCATCGTCTGAGAAACACAGATAGGGAATCCTGGTATTTTTTGCCGTTCGGCGGATGATCTCATTTTCATGGTCTTTCCCATCATTCCAGGTCATAAACAGCCAAATCCTTCCAGTCTGCTGGTCCACTACCGGACACGGATTACCACAAGTATTCAGGGAATCATCCCAAACAATCCTTTCATTTTCCCATGTTCTACCATTGTTTTTGGATCTTTTAAGGACAATGTCAATATCCCCACTATCATCGCCATCATTTCTTCCCTCTACAAATGCCAGGATTGTGCCTTTAGTGGACACTATGATGGATGGAATCCTGTACCCTTTGTAATTTCCTTCCCCGGTTTTCCATAAAACAGTTTCGTGAACCGATTGCGAGGAAACACGATTTATTAAAAGGAGACTGAAAGTTAAGCAGACAAACATCTTTAACAATTTGATGCTATCATTTTTCATCGGAACTGAATCGGGTTTGTAAGAATAAGATAAAAATAACAATAATCAGGGATAAATGATCGACTCACTATTTAGCAAAAACTCTTGCAAGCGGCTGCATTCCAAAATCGAACCCGTAAATTTACGCAGCGTACTTACTTTTTCCTTTTCCCTTTTTCCTTTTTCCTTTATCCTTTATCCTTTATCCTTCATAAGTATTTATTTCAGCGACAAAATCTCAATAAGTACTGTAATGTTTGACCGAAATTAATACTTATTGTTATCTTCGTTCAATCTATATTAACCATAACTCTAAGAAAGCATGGATCTATTTTCAGCACAGGAAGTTTCCAAAAGCTATTCAGATTTCAAAGCCCTCTCAGATGTCTCCATCTCAGTACCCGCCGGTACTGTTTTCGGTTTGCTGGGTCCCAACGGGGCAGGAAAAACAACACTGATCCGCATCATCAACCAGATTACGGCCCCCGACAGCGGTTCCATCTGGTTCCACGACCGGAAGATGAAAGCAGACGATATTTACCGTATCGGATACCTTCCGGAAGAACGCGGACTCTATAAGAAAATGAAAGTCGGCGAGCAGGCTTTATACCTTGGAATGTTGAAAGGACTCTCCCGCAGGGATGCCATGAGGGAATTGAAGATCTGGTTCGAGAAATTTGAGATCATCTCCTGGTGGGACAAGAAAGTGATGGAACTTTCAAAAGGGATGCAACAGAAAGTACAGTTTATCTGCACGGTCCTGCACAAACCAGAGCTGATGATCTTCGATGAACCATTCAGCGGATTCGACCCCATCAATACGGAAATCATGAAGCATGAGATCCTGCGCATGAAAAAAGAGGGTGCCACCATCATATTTTCTACCCACAACATGGAGTCCGTTGAAGAACTTTGCGATCATATTGCCCTGATCGATAAATCCAAAAAGATACTGGATGGACCGACACTGGACATCCGTGAAAAATACAAATCAAACATCTTTGATGTATTCTACAAAGGGGATTTTTCCAAAATTGAGAAAGAATTAACAGGGAAATACTCGATTCTGGAACATGTTGAAACAGGACGGACCAACAGTCTGAAAATTCAGTTTCTGAATGGAAGCACCTCCGGTGCACTGATCAGGGATCTGGTAGAACATGTCGAAATCGTTTCGTTCAACGAGTTGATTCCAAGCATGAATGAGGTTTTCATTAAAGTCGTCACACAAAATTCAAAATCATAGAGATGAGCAAAATAGGATTAGTTCTCACCAGGGAATACACCACCCGAATCAGGAAAAAATCATTTATCGTAATGACGCTCCTGATGCCGGCATTGATGGCCGCCATGTTTATACTTCCCTCCTACTTCATGTCACAGGACGATACAAAGGAGCGTACCATTGCCGTTTATGACGGTTCAACCATCCTGCTTGGTCAGTTGGAAAGTACCAATTACACCAAATTCAAGTTTATTCCCAAGGAAGATTACGATAAAATCAAGGATCACCTCAAAAATTCTGAATTTTATGCACTGCTGGTAATTCAACCAAATGTACTGACGACCAAAACCGTGCAGTTAATCTCAGCCAGCAATATTCCGTTCGATCTTAAATACCAGGTCCAGAATAAAATAAACACAATCATCGAAAAGGAAAAAATGGCGGAGGTAATAAAGAAAGCCGCAATTCCTGATCTTGAGGACCAAATCAAGGCTACCAAGACCTCTATAAGCATCAGTACGATCAAACTGGGTGAAAGCGGAGAAGCCAAAAAAAGCTCTACCGAGATCGGTATGATCCTCGGATATGTGTTCGGTTTCGTGATTTATATGTTCATCCTGCTTTACGGACAAATGGTGATGCAGGGCGTGATGGAAGAAAAGCAAAGTCGTATTGTGGAGGTCATCATTTCCAGTGTCAAGCCATTCGAACTGATGATGGGCAAGATCATCGGGATCGCCATGGTCGGTCTGACACAACTCGCAATCTGGATTGTTCTGGGTATTGTGATCATCACAAGCGCACGGGGACTGATGCCTGCAGCCCAGCATGCCGGTACAGCCCAGGACATCGTCGCCCAGTCGCAAATGGCGGCACAGGCGAGTGCTCCTGAACAACTGGATAAAATCCAGGACGTACTTTCGATGCTTGGTTCAGTCAATTTCCCGTTGATCATAGGTTGTTTCATCTTCTTTTTCGTAGGTGGATACCTGTTGTATAGTTCACTGTTCGCGGCTGTCGGCTCTGCCGTTGATGCGCAGGAAGATGCACAACAGTTTATGATGCCAATTATGCTTCCGATTATATTTGCTATTTTGGTCATGATGAGCGCCATAAAAAATCCCGAAGGGCCAGTAGCCTTCTGGTTCAGTATCATACCTTTAACCTCGCCTATTGTCATGATGGCCAGGATTCCTTTTGGGGTACCTGCCTGGCAGCTGATACTTTCGATGGTTATTCTCGTCATTACATTTGTCGGCATGGTTTGGGCTGCCGGTAAAATATACAGGACCGGCATCCTGATGTACGGTAAAAAAACATCCTGGAAGGAGTTGGGAAAATGGCTGACCTACAAATCGTAAATGCCGTTATTGATTTAGGTACCAACACTTTTAACCTTTTGGTGGCCGAAACTTCCGGATCGGGAACCTTCAGGGTACTTTACGAGGAAAGGATCGCCGTCAAAATGGGACGAGGCGGTATCCACAAGGAAAAATTGCTTCCTGAAGCAATGGAGAGAGGGTTGAAAGCCCTCTCTCTCCATGAAATAAGCATCAGAAAATTCGGCGCTTCCAATGTCCGGGTAATTGGCACCTCGGCAATTCGGGGGGCTGCCAACAGGCAGGAATTCATCGACATAGTCAGAAGCAGGTTCGGTTGGGATATTGAGGTAATCGACGGAAACCAAGAAGCCGAATACATTTTCAGGGGTACAGTCAACTCACTTCCTCCATTGAATGAAAAGTACCTGGTATTGGATATCGGCGGCGGGAGCAATGAATTTATCCTGGCCGAAGCCGGAACCATTCTTTGGAAAAAGAGTTTCAACATCGGCATCGCAAGGATCCTGGAACTTTTCAGCATGTCAGACCCTCCTTCCCCTGTGGAGATTGCAGGAGTGGAAGAATGGTTTGAGGGACATCTCTCACCACTGGAAGAAATATGCGCGGTTCACACTCCAAAAATATTGGTGGGTTGTTCAGGTGCCTTCGATACTCTGATGGACATTCTGGAGGCGAAAGAACCCGATGCGACATTCAGGCAATCTTCCAACTTTCCTTTGGAGCAGTTTGACCGCATTCACCATTCACTCATATCCGTTGACAAGGGAAAACGGAGTCTCATTCCGGGAGTGGACAAAAACAGGGTGGAAATGATCATCATCGCCACCATTTTTATTAACTTTATCCTGCGCAAGCTGGAGATACGCGAACTGATTCATACCCATTTTTCGCTGAAAGAGGGGGTGATGTTTGAAATGTGTAAAATTTATGCTTAAAATACTGGTAATCGACGACGAAAAAAGCATCCGGAATACCCTCCGGGATATCCTTGGTTTTGAAGGTTATCAGGTGGAGCTGGCGGAGAATGGGCTGATCGGAGTAGAAATGGTCAAATCGACAGAGTACGACATCATCCTGTGCGACATCAAAATGCCCGAAATGGATGGACTTGAGGCACTCGAGCAAATAATCTCATTCAAACCGGAATCCACGGTAGTGATGATTTCCGGACACGGCACCATTGATACTGCCGTGGAGGCCATCAAGAAGGGAGCCTTTGATTTTATTGAGAAGCCGCTGGATCTCAACCGCCTTCTCATCACCCTGCGAAATGCAAGTGATAAAACTGCACTCGTTAAGGAGACGAAGATACTGAAGCAGAAAGTTGGCAGGAAATTTGAGATCATTGGAGATTCTCCTGCCATCCGGAAGGTGTTGGAAATGAGCGACAGGGTTGCTCCTACCGAGGCGAGAGTACTGATCACAGGAGCCAACGGTACTGGCAAAGAACTGGTTGCTCGCAGGTTGCATGAATTGTCACCTCGTGCTGAAAACGCATTCGTAGAAGTTAACTGTGCAGCTATTCCTTCCGAACTGATCGAAAGCGAACTTTTCGGCCACGAAAAAGGGGCTTTTACTTCGGCCATCAAACAGAGAAAGGGGAAATTTGAGCAGGCCGATGGTGGCACACTGTTTCTGGATGAGATCGGCGACATGAGCCTTTCTGCCCAGGCGAAAGTCCTTAGGGCTTTGCAGGAAAATATCATCACCCGGGTGGGCAGCGACAAACCCGTTGAGGTGAATGTGAGGGTCATTGCGGCTTCCAACAAGGATCTTCATGAAGAAATCAGAAACGGAAATTTCAGGGAAGACCTATACCATCGGCTCAGCGTTATCCTGATCCATGTACCTTCACTCGACCAGAGAAAAGAGGATATTCCTATTCTCGCACATTATTTTATTGAACTCCTTTGCACAGAATATGGGCAGCCATTGAAAGAAATTACCCTGGAAGCACTTGATATGCTCGCCAGTCGTTCGTGGAGCGGAAACATCCGGGAGTTTCGCAATGTAATCGAGCGGTTGATCATTCTGGGTGGGAAAACCATTACGGAAGAGGACATTACAAGCTTTGTCGGATAAAGAATGGGCAGCAACCTTACAAGCTTTTTAAAAAAAGCTATTAGTCGTTAGCTGTTGGCTTTTAGCCTTTTGAATAGTTGATCTTTGAAATAATGCAACCAATTACAAGACTCAATTTACATAAACTGAATGAAACAAATCTTCCTTTCAAGTAAACTCAAAAGCTAACAGCTAACAGCTAATAGTCAATAGCTAACAACTTCTCACGGCACTATCATATTCAGCGACAGCGGGTCTATCGAGATTTCCAGGGGTTCGCTGTTTTTGACGGGCTCACCATCCACATGGAAATTCAGGTTCTTTCCGTCAATACGTATCTTTTGAGTTTTAAAATAAGTAGAGTACCGGGAACGGTCAATCGTTTTATTGAATAACCTGCGTCCCAACTCAAGTGCACCAAAGAATCCGAACGGCTTTAATGCGATGAAGTCAAGGTCTCCATCCGTAACACTTGCTTTGGGAGCAATAAATGCATTGTTCCCATATTGTGAAGTATTCGCCACTGTCAAAACAAACGAAGTATAGTTAACAGTCTCTCCATTTGATTCTACCACGTAGGTCTCAGAAACATAACCAAAAAATTCCTTTAAAACGGCTTTAAAATATGGGATCGGTCCCCGATTGGTTGCTTTCGAAAAAACCCGTGCAATGTGGTTGTCAAAACCTAGTCCGCAAACATTCATAAAACGACGGCCATTGATCATCCCTGTGTCAATCTGCATTACATGACCGTTCAAAAGCTGTTCGACTGCTTTTTGTGGCTTCATGGAGATTCCAAGTTCCCGACCCAGTGCATTACCGGACCCGGCAGGAATCAATCCCATAATGGCGGTTGTACCTGCCAGGACAGAAGCTACTTCGTTCATGGTGCCATCTCCGCCGACAGCAACAAATACATCGTATTTGTCAGATCTCTTTTGGATGATTTTTTTTGCATCGCCTGGGGCCCGTGTAAAAAGAATCTTGTAAACAACCTTTTTCTCACGGCATGCTACAGCAATCATCTGCAGAAAATCACGCCTTGCCCCTACTCCAGCTACCGGATTCAACAGAAACAGGTAGCGCATGGCTTTTACCTTCTCTTTACCAGTTGACTTTGCCATTTAATAACCTGACTGATTTGTCATTATTCCGATTCTCATTCCTGATAGGTCTCAGTTATGTAAAATTTTAAGCCACAAAGATAATTGATGCGACACAACTTGGCTGTTTTTATCTGTAAAATTTCACTATTGCCCCAATTCTAACGATAATTACAAAAATATATTCGACTAATTGACCAAATTAAAGTCTATATTCCTTATATTCAAATACATAATCAAGTAAAAGTTATGAACAATTGTTAATAACTCCAGTTAAAAAAAGGTTAACAGAAATAAGCGAAAAAATTTGCAAAACAGGCATCTTATGCATTACATTTGATTCATCAGGTCAGCCATAAAGGGTCACCCCAAAATGGTGGAAGCGGCCGAAAGTTCTTAATTGAATTGGAAGCCAAATCGAACGGGTCGTAAGATCCGCGCCACAGAAGGGTCGGAGTT
>CAIUUO010000165.1 GCA_903902325.1 uncultured Bacteroidia bacterium | reverse complement strand
TGCTTCGTCGTACCTCCTCGCAATGACGAAGCATGATCAAGTTGACGTGAGCGGAAAAAAGGATGGCGGAGAAGCAATCTGTTGATATCATAGAAATTCCTCTTAATTTAATCTTAACGGAACCAAATAATTTATAAATTTAAACTGAATCTACTTCTATCATCCTTTCAAAATGCATCCCATGAAATTAAAATTCTCTCTCTCTCTTTTGTTGGCATTCTGTATCATCAATCTGTCTTCCGCACAGGAAGCAGCGAAGGCCTCATCTGCCGACAGCAATAAATTCACCATTGACAACTGCATCAATAAGTTCGACCTGAATAAATCGGTTAAAACCGCTGTCGGATATCAATACTGGTTTATTCCGCAGGGAATGCTGGAGGATGGTCTTACCGTTAAAATGAGTATGGCAGGTCCGGGGCAGGCCACACATGCACCGCACAGGCATGCGGGTGATGAGATATTCTATATTCTGGAAGGTACCGCCCAGTTTTATCTGAATGGAAAAACCACTACAGGCGGTCCCAATACAAGTTTTTACTGTCCTGAAAACAGTGAACACGGCATCAGCAATGCAGGTAAAACAGAACTGAAATACCTGGTTATCAGGAAATATCCTAAAAGTGAAAAGTGAAAAATGAAAAATGCAAATCGAGGAATTTAAGATATCAGCGCATTGACAATCAATAAAACAAAAACCACGAGTGCGTAGGAATTGATCAGGATAAAGGCATTTCGAATGCTTTGTGTTTGCTTGTCCCTGAAAAGGAAACGATAAAAATACCGGATAAAAAACAGATTGGTTAAAATCAACGTCCCGATCAGAAAGGGTTTCAGGTTAAATCCGAAAAATGGGAATAACATCAAAAATACCGAAGTAACTACTCCCCAGCAAAAGACCACTATTTTGATCTGATTTTCGTTCAGAAACGTAGAAATCGAAGAGAAACCTGCCTTTTCATATTCCTTGCCATACTTGATCATCAGCAGCCAGAAATGAGGCACCTGCCAGAGAAAGACGAAAATAAACAGGAATATGGCATTTGGATGGAACACCTCAAAACCGGCCGAAGTCCAGCCGATCAAAGGCGGTACACCTCCCACGACGGCGCCGGGCAAGATAGCAAGCCAACTTCTTGTCTTTATGGGCGTATAGATCAGGTTGTAGAAAACAATGTTCAGAAGTCCGAGAATCATTGGAACAATACCATTGAACCTGAGCATCCACGCTCCTCCCCCGATCAGCAGGAAGGCGATCAACAATGCATTCAAAATCGAAATCTCCCCAGCCGGAACAGGCCGCAAAGCAGTTCTCTTCATCAGGGCATCCTGTGGGGCTTCCTGAACCTGATTCAGCACCGAGGCGCCTGAAGAAAGGAGGAACAAGCCGCAAAAAAGGTAAAAAAGTGCCTTATCCGGATGACTGCCGGTTAAAAAATAACCTGTCAAAGCCGAAAAGGTAACCATCAGGGAAAGCCTGATCCTGACCAGCCTCGTAAAAATTGAAAATAGGTGCTTCACTTTATTTTTTCTCTACAGCAGTTTTGAAATAGTCCACAATTTTATCCAGGTCTTCGGCACTGATTTTATCCTTGTACGATTGCATCAGCCCTTTGTTAAATCCCTTCACAATTTCGGCATTGGGATCCGTGATGGATCGTTTAATATAATCGTCCGTAGTTTCAATCTCCTTCTCTCCGGCATCCGTGACTACGGTACTTTTTCTGCCGTACAAACCCTTGAACGACGGACCAATAATTTTAGAGCCGTCGAGCGAGTGGCAGGTAAGACAGGCATTGGCTTTGATGATGGCCAAACCGGGATGATCAGGCAGGTTTCCCGTTACTTTCAGGTCTGCAAGCCATTTCTTAAAATCAAGGCTGTCGAGAACAATCGCTTTCGCAAGCATTCCTGAATGCGCCAGGCCACAATATTCCGTGCAATAAATATCAAATGTACCTTTCATGACTGGTCTGAACCACAAAAAGTTGTTGTAACCCGGGATCACATCTTCCTTGACCCTGAATGCTGGGATGAATAGACTGTGGTTTACATCAACAGAAACAAGATTCAGTTTGACATTACGCTGATAGGGAACCACCAGTTCATTGGATATTTTCCCGTTGCCGTAATCAAATTCCCATCTCCACATACGACCAATCACCTTAACCTGCATGGCATCTGCCGGAACCTGGCGCATAGGTGCAAATCCAACCCAACCAAAATAGAACATCGCCAGAACTATGATCAATGGTATGACAGTCCAAATAATTTCAAGTTTTGTGTTACCCGAAAACTGCTGTGGATGCTTATTTCTCTTTCGTGAAAAATGAATCAAAATATAGATCATCAATGCAGTAATCGCCACAGTGAATAAAATGGCGATGGTAAAGATGAATATGAATGCCCTGTCGACAGCGCCGGCCAGGTTGGATCCTTCATTGAACAATGTATTCATATTGAAGTAGGTTATCTGAAATAATAATCAATAAAAGTAATGGCAATTACCACGGCGAAGAGAAGGAATACAAATCCAACCATCAACCGCAACAACATATTTTCAAATTTAAGGTGCATGAAATAGGTCAGCACGATGGTGACCTTGATGGAAGCCAAAATCAGTGCAAGTGCCACTGTAAAAGCTCCCAGGTGCATCTTAATGGCCAATATGGAAATGGTTGTGAGGATCAACAGAACGACCAAAACAGTCCAGTTCAGCGAGTCGCTCGAAATGTGATTATCATGATTCTTCATGTTCCAGTCTCTTTTTTATAATTTTTAATCTGTAATTTGTAATCTGTAATTACTAGTGATGCGTTAACTTTTAAAAAATATTTGTAAATAACTGATATTAAATTCAATATAAGCGTTCTTTGATTTTTTGATTTGAATTGACTTGTAGTTTTGCACTTTCATTAAGTGCAAGATTATGAATACTGGTA
>CAIUUO010000164.1 GCA_903902325.1 uncultured Bacteroidia bacterium | reverse complement strand
GCCAAAGATTTCCTGGATTGAAAAAACCCATATTTCAAACCCCCAGTCTCTGGTGGCATCTCTTCCAACGAACAACGCCCTCCTCCATGTCTTGCCATCGCATCCTCCTCCAAGAGATTGTGGGATTACTCAGCCTTTATCCTGAAACCACCATAAAATCTCGAACGCCTGCACAAAACCAAGTCACTCCGGTCAAGACTAGAAACGACCGACACGAAACACCCCCCCTCAAGCAAGCCCCAGGATTTGCAGATCCTGCTTGAGGGAGGGGACAGAGCTAACCTGTACTGAGAAGACAAACGTCAATGAATCTTGACGCCACCTGCGTTGACCTTGGCATCATCCGAAGCCTTGATGTTGCCGGTGTCCGATGCAGCATTGATCTTGCTGTTCTGAATGGTCGCGCCATTGGTGACATCAACAGTCGCTGCATCCACCGTGGCCCGGTCACTGGCATTGATATCTTTCGTCTTGGCGTTGGTATTGATCTCACTGTTCTGGATCACAACGGCTTTATCCGATCCCCCTGACCGAGTCGCTTCTTGGTAAGCCGGCCCAGCAGCCTGGCATACGGAAACCATTGACACAAAGACGACCGCAGCACCCAACAAATTCTTCATTTAAAACTCCTCCCCAATGTAATAATGTGTGGACTCTCAGGGCATTCAACGCAAACATCCAACCTCTGCGCACTACGCACAACACCCCGTCCTATGGGTAGCAAGACTAGCAAATCTTTTCGGGTAAAGAAAGCCAGGAAAAACCCGCAATCAAATTTATGGATCATGAACACATCGTTTAAAAACACTCAAATAAAACAACAACATGCAGCAATAACGGCACGTGAAAGGGAGAAGAAGGCACCTAGGGTTTTTCCCTAGATGGTAAAAAAAACTATAAAAAAAATCGCGCAGGTTCACCTTGTTATGGCGATGAGATCCGCGATGGTCTGAACCTCCAACTTTTTCATGATCCTGGATCGGTGGAATTCAACCGTCTTGATGCTGATACCGAGTTCAGATGCAACCACCTTGTTGACTTTTCCCTCGACCAACTTAGAGAAGACATCGTTTTCCCTGCTGGACAGTTTGTTCAGACGTTCATCTCTTCGCTTCACTGGATGCACTGAATCGACTTCAGAAAGTACCTGCTCGGTCAACACCCTTTGAACAAGATCCAGCAAATGTTGATTATTAAAAGGTTTCCCAAGGAAGTCAACCGCCCCCATTTTCATGGCCTGAACGGCTGTATTCACTTCTCCGAAACTGGTCAGAAAAATGATGGGGAGATGGATCTCCCGTTTCATCATCTCTTCCTGGAGTCGCAACCCACTCATTTCCGGCATCCGAAGATCCAACAATAAACAGGCGGGTGAAACAGGTTTATAGGCGTCAAGAAATGCCATGGCCGAGCCGAATTCCTGGGTTTGGATGTTCACCGTGGCGAGCAGCCAGGAGATGGCGTAGCGTAGGGAATCATCATCGTCAACAATGAAAACCATCGGATCATGCTTGGTCAAAGGCCCCCTCCTTGTCCAAAATGGGTAGTGAAAAATAAAAGACAGATCCCCCCTCTGAACGCTGTTCAATCCATATGCGACCTCCATGCTCTTCAACAATATCACGACAAATGGACAAGCCAAGCCCCGTTCCATCCATTTTTGTAGTAAAAAAGGGTTCAAATAAATTGATCAGCTTCTCATTCGCAATACCAACTCCCGAATCATGGACACTCACCTCAACCCATTGATCCACTTGATGGGTCATAATCATAATATGACGTTCACCACGACCATCAGGCGTCATTGCCTCTATGCCGTTTATCACAAGATTCATGACCACCTGTTGAATCAAAATGGAATCAGCCTTGACAGGAAGCAATTCATCTGTCAGGGACAATGACAAGCCAACCCGAAGGTGCTCACACTGCATGTGCAACAATGGCATTAATTGAATGATTGTTGCATTGATTTCTATTTTTGTGGGCTGTGAATTGATGGAAGGTTTTCGTCCTTGATCACGAATACGCTTAAAAATATGGCTGACCCGTCCGGTTTCCTCAATAATTCTGTCCAACCCTTCCTGGATTTTATTTTGTTTGTCGGCTGGAGTAAGGAAGGAGTGTCGATGTGATGATTCCAGGATGGAACGACAACCTTGAGCAAAAATGGATATGGCGGACAGGGGTTGCCCGAGTTCATGTGCAAAAGAGCCAGCAATTTTCCCAGATTGTTGAGTCGGTCCTGATGAGCCAAATCCATTTGTATTTTCCGTAAAGACATTTCTGCCTGTTTGTACTCGGTAATGTCAGTCACACTCCCAACATATCCAATTATTTTTCCGGAACTAATGATCGATGTGGAACGACCCAATACAAATAAAATTCTTCCATTTTGTTTTTTGAACCGATATTCAAGTTGAAACGACCTGTTTTCATGGACAGCCTTTTTCCACTCTTCAATAACAAGATCCAGGTCATCTGGATGCAGGGCTGTCATCCATCCTTTTCCAAGAGCTTGTTCCAAGGTCAGTCCAGTAATATTCAGCCAATTTTCATTGACATAAAGATACTCACCCTCTGTGTTGGTTTCAAAAATACCTGCAGGCGATGCTTCCAAGAGTACACGCAATCGTAATTCACTCT
>CAIUUO010000163.1 GCA_903902325.1 uncultured Bacteroidia bacterium | reverse complement strand
GTGGCTGTAGCTGCGTTGCCCGTGATGCTTCCCGCAATCGGGTTGGTGACCGTCAGGTTGCCCAGGGTTCCCACTGAGGTAAGCGAAGAGTTAACCACGTTCGATGCCAGGGTGGTTCCTGTCAGGGTACTGGCATCCGCTATTGCCGTTACTGTAATGTCTGCTGATCCGTCAAAGGGTACTCCGTTGATGTTTTTCGTGGCGGCAAGCTTGGTGGCTGTGCCGGCATTGCCCGTGATATTGGTCTGATCACCCGTATTGGTGCCTGATAAATTCGCTACTGCAGCATTGGCCAGCATGGCATTGGTGATCGCTCCGTTGGCTATGGCCGTTGCATTGCCCACACTGGTAACAGGTCCTGTTAAATTGGCGTTGGTTGTGACCGTGCCAGCCGTCAGTCCCGCAGCGGTGCCCGTAATATTTGTCCCAACCAGTGCAGTTGGAGTACCTAAATCTGGTGTAACCAAAGCCGGAGAAGTTGCCATAACAAAGGTCGATCCTGTTCCTGTCTGCGAAGCAACACTCGTTGCATTTCCTATGCTGATGATGGGGCCAGTCAGATTGGCATTCGTGGTAACCGTTGCCGCATTGCCCGTCGTATTCTGGTTCAGGATCGGAAAATCTCCCGCGATGGCTATCGAAGGTACGCCTGTACCTGTAGTGTTCTTCAGTATACCGGTGCCCAGTCCTGCCAGAGAGGTGCCGTTAATCTTCTGTACCGTATTGGCTCCTGCCGTACCTGTGACATCGCCTACCAGTATGCCGGCCACAATGGCTTTCCAGCCACTGCTGTAATACCAGAATGACTGTGTATCCGTGTCATATACAAGCATCCCTTCCGATGGTGGAATCAAACCCAGCGTAATACGTTGGGCAGTCGTCATACGAGGAGCCAAAAAACCCCTTAACGTTGATCTTAATTCAAGAATAGCGTTTGCATCGGGTGTAATGGTTGTTTCGCTGATACCCACTCCCTGAGCAAAAGCTTCTTGTCCGTATATATTCAGGAAAAGAATGAAGGTCAATGTAATCAATACATGGAAGCTTCTCCGGGATCCAATTCGGTGCGCGGTGCCTTTTGTATTTGAAACCTGTTGTTTCTTCATCTTGAAACTGCGGAATTTAAAAAATGTTATCATATGCTTTTCAATTGCAGATTTATTCTAATATTTTCATTGTAGCCATTAACGGCATTTATGCATCTATGCACCTTTTTGAATGTAACATGCACAAAAAGATTCGTTCCTTCCATCAGGAGGATTTGATTAAAAGACGTTATCATCACCCAAAATGCCAATTTCAGGTCCGTCAGGCATCCAGTAATTTTTGAAACCAAGGGATTGAACAGGGCAGAAGAATTCTCTACACCTTTGAAGTGCAAATGATTGCGAGAAAAATTAACAGTATGGTTTAGGTTTAGGAGGGAGCTATGGGCGAAAAAAATCCTACTGAACATGAATCATAACTATTAAAATTAAAGGCAAACATTGCATTTTTGAACAATTTAAGGAGAAGCAAAGATTTTCTTCTCTGGTTGTTGCTCACAATAACAAATATTGTACCAATTATAATTTTCCAGTTAAGTTCCTGTTTTATGGACTTCTTTAATTTTTGATAATCAGACGAATGGCAAATTTAAAAATATAATATTTTGTGCAATTGTAAGTGGGATTACCTGACAATAAAATATTCCGTGCTAAAATGTGCGCACAGTTGCAACTGCTGCTTCCTCTAGCAAATCGGAGGATTGCAGTAACCCATCTGCTAATCTTAAAAATATTCGCAAATGGTTTAAACTATTGATCGTAGAAAATATTCCTGATATTTTCTTCAGCCATTGTCTTCAATATTGGAAAGTGATTGACTATAGGGTCCGCCTGTCATCGCATTGGAGGAGACCATGATGGTCTTGTCGTTTACTTTTTTGTAGTCCTCAAGTTCAATCAAAAACAATCCGCGATTTTTACTCAAAAAATACTGGCCTTTTTTATGGTAATAACCCGATTTTGTGATATTGGGATTTTTGATGGCTTCCTTGTTCGTATACGATTCGATTGATTTTTCCGGCAATCGAACGATGACCTGGTAGTTCCCGGGTTTTAGCCCCTCGAAAGTGAACGTGCCTTTCTCAGAAGTCGTTGCTGTGATAGGCGAATCATCTTCAAGCTCCACATAAATTTCAGCTCCCGGTATTGGTTCCCCTTTCAGAGGCTTTCCAGCATAAAGCGGAGAGAGGATGGTCAGGCTGAACAATAAAACTGCGATAGGTGTCAGTTTGGTTTTCATTGCTTTGGCTTTTAAGGTTTAAAGGGAGAAAGCACCAAGTTAAAAAAACCGGGGTCAATTCCAAAAACATTCCCAATTTTTCGTCACTACAATCCACTGAGTATCTCAAAAAAAAGACCCCCTAGCAAATAGCTTGCTAAGGGGTTTTCAAGTACCCGGGGCGGGAATCGAACCCGCACGATGTTGCCATCACTGGATTTTGAGTCCAGCGCGTCTACCAATTCCGCCACCCGGGCGTGGAACGCTTTTCCCAACGAGGTGCAAAGATAAACCAAATTTCTTAACCCGAAAATATTTTTTTAAAAAACAGAGTCCCGAATAAATAGTTTGTCGTAAATTCAGAAAATTAATTCCGGTAAGGTTGTGGTGGCCATGTGGGATGATATAAGAAATAGAAATGAATTGAGAGAATGTTTAAATTTATTACACAGAGAATAACTTTCTATTAATCAAAAAGTCTGGGAAAATGAAAATTACTTCCTTTGTGGCATTTTCAGGAGAGAAACTTCGGAGTTACACAGAGTTGGAAAATCGCAAGCGATTTTCTCTCTGTGTAACTCCCTTTTTTCTCATGGGAATTTTACTTCCAGAGATAATTTCCAAGTAATTTCCAGTTTCATGATAGAGTCATAAATTCTCTGTGTAAGAATTTTAACAGCTTCTGAAATAAATTGAAATGAGTAGAAATAAGTAGAAATAAACATATATGGTGATGGGAAATTGTTGGATTGTTTGTTTGAGGGTCGGCCAATGAATCAAGATGTTGATCAAAATATTTTTGAGACCATCCGCCACGACGACCGCCAGGCATTTGAGCGATTGTTCAGGGAATATTACCGTCCGCTGACAGCCTACGCATTTCGCTTCGTCCGGGAATTGCCCATTGCGGAGAACATGGTTCAGGATGTGTTCCTGAAACTGTGGCAAAACCGCAGGGAAATCGTCATCACGACTTCCCTTGAACACTACCTGTTCCGGTCAGTCCGAAATCACAGTCTCAACCAACTGGACAAGGCCAAGGTGCGTTCGGGATACCTGAAAATGCAAATGGAATCGGATTCTTCTCATGAAGATTATACACCCTTCTTCCCTGAACCGGGACTCCTGAATAAAATCGAAGCTGCGATCAGCGCGCTTCCTGAAAAAAGACAGGAGATTTTCCGAATGGCGCGTGAAGAGGGACTGAAATACCGGGAGATTGCCGACAAGTTGAATCTTTCCATTAAAACTGTGGAGGCGCAGATGACCCTGGCATTGAAGCAACTGCGGGAAGCCCTGAAAGAATTTCACCCCAATGTGCTTTTTTTCATGCTCACGGGTAAGGGTTTTTCGGGAACAAGTTGTCAAGGTGGTAGGAAAGGTATGTAAAAACGAAGGGGAGACTTGGCGAGGGGGAGAGGGGGAGAATGGAACTCCCTGAGCCCGTCGAAGGGATTTAATATTTTCTGGGTACTACCGGTCCCTGAGCTTGTCGAAGGGGTCGAAGGTACGACTTAAAAAGACGGGGAGACTTAAAAAGACTAGGAGACCAGGGGATGGGGAGAAGATGGGAAAGTGAGATATGGAAATGATGAAGCACCAGACCTCCTTTCTTATGTAGTTTTTACTTTGGGTCCTTTGTGCGAACCTTTGTGACCTTTGTGTTTAAACTCATTGTCGAATCGTCGAATTATCAAATTGTCGAATTATATATTTTGATGGAAGAGCAAAAAAAAATAGAAGATGCATGGATCGCCTGGCTGGCAGGAGAATCGGAGATTAAGCCGGAGGTCGGAACAACCGACGCTCAATCTTTCGATGACCTGGAGCAAACCTGGGATCTCGCCGGAGCCAACCATGCCTGGAGAAACAGCAATCCTGATAAGGCCTGGTCCGAAATCAGCAAAGAAATCAATGCCAAACCGAAGGTGATTAATCTGAAACGTTTCAACTTTCTTCGGTACGCCGCCATTTTTGTTGCTCTTTTTGCTGTTGGCAGCATTACATACCTATTGACATTCAGTCATAATACCGAAACCGGTCAACTGGCATCTGTCGTTCCAGTGATGAAGACCATCCAAACGACGTCAAATCCGGCTTCACCAACAACTGTTATACTTCCGGATGGCACTTCCGTGAAGATGAATGCGAATTCAACACTAAAATATCCTGAACAATTTACAGGTTCCGAAAGAATTGTGGAATTTACAGGGGAAGCTTATTTCGAGGTGGTTCACGATGTCGCGCACCCATTCGTGGTCGAAATGAAAAACATCAGGGTAGAAGATATCGGAACCTCTTTCAATATACTGGCCTACCCCGGAAAGGACCAGGTAGTGGTGAATGTCACAGACGGCTGTGTGAGACTGGTTGATACCAACAAAAAAGAGTCCGCGATTCTCAGTGCGGGATCCAACGGAAAAATCAGGAAAGAAGGCGGTAAAATAGAGGTGTCCAATGAACTTTCGCCCAACTTCATGGCCTGGATCACCAAAGAACTCACCTTTCATCACACGCCACTATCTGCAGTCTTTGATGAACTCGAAAATATCTATCACGTAAAAATTGAAATCGCTGATCCAAGGATTGCCGGTATATCGTATACAGCCAATTTTGACAAATTTGAACTCGAGGATATTGTCAATGTAATAGCCAGAACTCATCACCTTAGTGTGGTGAAACAAGCCAATGGCTTTGTCTTTGCATCAAAATAAGCTTCCAAACGTTCGAACCATAGCTTAACCCCATGCGAATCAGATCAAAGATTCTCTTTTTGATCCTGTTTTTAAACTTTCTGACGCAATTGGCGGCACAGGAGAAAGCTAATCCGTTGAGCAGACTGATCACCCTTAAAATGGACTCAACGACTGTCGAAGCCTTTCTCGAAAAACTGGTTTCCGACAATGAATTGTTCTTTTCCTATAATCCTGACCTGTTGCCTACCGGAACTTCCAATTTCGAAATAGTCAACCATCCACTGGGAGAAGTACTGAAAGGATTACTGCCCGACTCCGCCTACAGCGTAACCCTCATCGACCGTCAATTGATCATTACCAGGGTGGAACCAAAACCGCTTAAGGTGACAGGCAGGGTAGTCGAGCACGACGGTAAAACGCCTGTTGGCTATGCCGCTGTGACCATCGAAGGTGAATACATTGGCACCATGACCAACAGGGAAGGAAATTTCGACCTGACCATTCCCTATCAATTTCGAAATAGGAATTTGTCCATCAGTTCCCTGGGTTACAAATCCAGAATAATTACCCTGAAAATGCTGGGAACGGAATCCCTTGTAAAACTGGAAGATGAGACGATCAGGCTTCGTGAAGTCCAGGTAACTCCGGCAGATCCGAGAGCCATTCTCTATCAGTTCAGAAAAAATATCAACAGCAATTACGTGGATGAGCCACAATTGATGACCACTTTTTACAGGGAGACCGCCCGTCAGGATGGAAATTACGTTGGTGTCTGGGAAGCCGTTATGGAGATACTGAAGGCGCCATATAAAAACAGTGAAACCGACCGTGTGCGCTTTTTAAAGGGAAGAAGAGCAGACCTTAACAGGAAACCAAAAGAGGTTTTCCTGAAGGTTCAGGGCGGACCATTGGGAATAAAATACCTCGATGTTGTTAAGAATCCGGAGACTTTTCTTGATCCGGATTATGAATACCTCTACCAATATAAATTCGAACAACCCGAAATGATCAACGGCAGGCTGACCTGGATCATTAGTTTTGATCGGGTTGCAGATACTGATTTTCCCTGCTTCAACGGGGAACTGCTGATCGATGCCGAAACCTACGCATTGGTGCAAGCCGAATATTCGTACGACAAAAAAAGTCTGAAAATAAATGGACCGAGCTTCATCGAAAAAGAACCTTTGGGATTCGACACCCGTCCTGAGAATGTGGAATATTCAGTTCAATACCGGTTGCTAAACGGAAAATGGCAATTCTTCTCGGCACACAGCGACATCATTTTCAGGGTAAAACAGAAGCGGAAGTTTAAAACGGAATACAGAAATGTCACCGATGTTCTGGTTACGCAACAATACCCGTTTCCCAAACGGGCAAGGTTTGGTCCGGAAGGGCTCTTTCACGAAAAAGATATCTTTTCGGAAAAAATCGGAATTTATGACAAGGCATTCTGGGAAAATTACAATGTCATCAAACCTGATGAAGATCTGAGCAAGGCGCTCAAGGAAGCCGGACAAAATGATTAGCTTCATTTAACCACAAAGGACTTAAAGGATGCTCAAAGTACACAAAAATGCAATCTGAAAACTTTGGGTCCTTCGTGCTTTCCTTTGAGTCCTTTGTGGTTAAATTTTAAATAGTTCAGAAGAAATTCTGCTCCGTCGACTCGTCTTCCTTCTCTTCCTTCATCACTTTACTGCAGTCCATGTCGACATTGAACCCAGGCGGGACTTCAAATACCGAAGATTGCGTATACCCAAGTTTGAGGTCGCGGAAAAGACTGTTCATGTAGTACCCGTAAACAGGCAAAGCCATACTGGCACCTTGCCCTGCAGAAAGACCCTCGAAGTGGATACTGCGGAGGTCGCCGCCTGTCCACACTCCTGTCACGAGTTCAGGCGTGATACCCATAAACCATCCATCGGATTGATTTTGTGTCGTTCCGGTCTTTCCTGCTACGTCTGCTGTAATGTTGCCATAGGGGACATCCCTCCTAAGACGGGCACTGGTTCCTTCGTTTACCACAGCTTCCATCAGGTTGATCATCAGGTAGGCCGTTTTGGCATCGATGGCATCATGTGATTCAGGAGAGAACCTAGCCAGTATATTGCCGTTGCGGTCTTCAATGCGCGTCACGCAGTATGGTTTTGTATAAACACCATGGTTGCCATATGTTCCATAGGCACCAACCATCTCATAAAGCGAAACATCGGATGTTCCCAAAAACATGGAAGGTACTGCATCGATCGGACTGGTAATTCCCAGTTTGTGCATCATATCGGCCATCGCCTGGGGATTAAACTGCTTCATCACCCAAGCAGAAATCTGGTTAACCGAATTAGCCAGTCCCCATTTGAGGGTCACCATTTTGCCATCCATTTTGGTCGTTCCTGAATTCTTGGCTGTCCAGGTAGTGCCATCGTACAAAGTGAATGAATGCTCGGTGTTAGGAACGAGCGTGCAGGGAGAAAAGCCGTTCTGCATGGCCAGGGTATAAAGAAATGGCTTCACAGTAGAACCCACCTGGCGTTTGCCACTTCTCACCATGTCGTACATGAAATGCTTGTAATTCGGTCCGCCAACCCATGTCTTGATCTTTCCTGTTTTAACCTCCATCGTCATCATGGCAGAACGAAGGAATCCGAGGTGGTATTTGATGGAATCCAGTGGTGTCATAATGGTATCCCTTTCACCTCTCCAGGAAAATACAGTCATCTCGGTAGGTGTGTTGAATATTCTCGTGATTTCCGCCATCTGAATTCCTTGCGAACGAAGCGAGTGGTACCTGTCGCTTGCCTTCATCAACTTGTCGTACTCCTGCTGAGCCTGTTCCGTAGTCAGGTCGTTTGAGAACGGACGGTTCCGCTGGCTCTTGATCCTTTCATTGAACAATGGCTGCACATTCTTACTCAAATGGGTCACGACGGCTTTCTCTGCATAGGTCTGCATCCGCATATCGATGGTGGAGTAAATCCTGAGACCATCGGTATAGATGTTGTAAACCTTCCCGTCAGGTTTGGGATTCTTGGTACACCAGCCGTACAATGGATTGGTAGCCCATTCCACGGAATCTTCGTTGTATTGCTGGATCTGCCATGCCTTGTAATGCTCCCTGTCAGGCTTCGGCGCCGTAAGTATGTTGCGCAGGTACTCAGTAAAGTAGGTTCCAGGGGTCGACTTGTAATCTTCCTTGTGGAAATTCAGATTCAGGGGCAGGGTCTTGTAATGGTTGTACTCTGCATCCGTCAGATATCCGTTTTTATTCATCTGGGATAGAACGACATTCCTTCGTGCCAATACCAGCTGAGGTCGCCGGATCGGATTGTAAAGGGATGAGTTTTTGGCCATTCCAACCAGCATAGCCGACTGCTCCAGGGTTAACTGGTCGGGTGTGGTCCCAAAATATATTTCTGCTGCTGATTTGATTCCGACAGCCAGATTGAGGAAGTCGTACTTGTTGAGGTACATCGAGATGATCTCTTCCTTGGTAAAATTCCGCTCCAGTTTGACAGCGATCACCCACTCCCTCAGTTTCCTGATGGCAAGCTGAAATTTATTCCCGATATCCTCACGCGGGAAGAGCATTTTTGCGAGCTGTTGGGAAAGTGTACTTCCTCCCCCGGCACTCTGATCGCCTGTGGCAATTCCCTTGAATACCCTGAAAAGTCCGCGAAGGTCAATGCCTGGATGGCTGTAAAAACGCTCATCTTCGGTAGCTACCAGGGCATGGATGACATTGGGACTGATATCGTTGAACCCTATAAAAGTGCGGTTTTCCTTGAAGTAATACCGGCGCATCACGAGGCTGTCGGCTGTATATACTTCGGAGGCAAGGGACGATTCGATATTTTCGAGTTCGGTCAGCGTAGGCATGTATCCCAGTTTGCCGTTCCCGATCAGGGAGAAAAGAATCACCAGGGCAAGCACACCTGCCGCAAAAACAGACCAGAAAATGATCAGGTATTTCTTAAATGGGTTGTTCGAAGTCGTCATCTGAAAGTTTATCTTTTACTTCGTGAATTCCTTTGTGCAACCTTTGAGACCTTTGTGGTAAAATTTTTTAAACACAAAGGACACAAAGTGCCAACAAAGGTGCACAAAGTTAGGATTTAGAATTGATAGTTTGAAGAACCCGTTTCTGAATTTGCTCACACCGCTGAATAACCTCCTTTTCAAGACGATCCGCCTGAAGAAGAATATCCTGCACATCCGTGCTGTCTTTAAGTTCCACGGCATTGATCATCACATTCAAACAGGCACCGGATACTGCCGTTCGCAGGCACAAGGCTCCTACGGCAGCATCGCTTGCAGAATTGGGGTTCCCGATTTCAGCCATCATTTCAAGCAACTCAAGGGCATCCGCCGCAACTTTCATCACTTTGAACGGGACCTCAATGGCTTTCATGGTGGCCTCGCGGACTGCTGCTTTTCGCTTTTCCTTCTGGTCTGCACTATCTTTTGGCAAACCAAATGCATCCATCACCCCATTGAAGGCACGGGTATCTTCATCAACAAGGAGCAGCAATTCACCATAGGCAGCCTTGCCCTTCTCTGCCCAACCCGAAAACTCCTCCCATCTGTCGTCCCAACCCCGCTTGTTTGCAGAAAGGTTGGCCACCATGGAACCCAATGAGGCTCCCAAAGCCCCGACGGCAGCTGATATGGAACCTCCACCCGGGGCGGGGGAATCAGATGCAGTTTCGTAGGTCAGCTTTCTCAGTGACAGATCCGTCAGGCTATCCTCTTTTACCTCATGGAGGAGATATTCGATGATCCTCTTTTTCGGGTCGAAAGGAGAGAGTTCATTCAACCCGAGCGTATGTACCGCTACCTCAATGATCTCCTCATCCGGAATTCCAGAGGATCTTTTTTGCTTGTGAAGGAAATATTTCCCGGCATCGAGCATGCACTTCAGCGGCACTACACCTATCAGTTCAGAACCGGTAACCCGGATGCCTCGTTCACCGGCCCTGGCACAAACCTCATCAAATGCAACATGGATTGGTGTTGCTTCTATATCTGTCAGATTCATGGAGATCTGCGCCATTCTGTACTCCCTGATGTACCAGCCAATGGCCCTCACTTTTTTCAAAGTACCCGGAATCCGCACCAGTTCACCATTTTTATCCATGACAATTTTCCCGGTAACGGGATCCCCTTCCCGCAAAACCCTGCCGGCTTCGCGAACATCAAATGCAATGGCGTTGGCGCGCCTGACAGAGTTGGTATTGAGGTTGATGTTGTAGGCAATCAGAAAATTCCGGGCTCCAATGGCGATGGCGCCAGTATGGGCATTGAACTCTGCCGGACCAAAATCGGGCTTCCACTGTGCAGAACCAAGTTTTTCTGGCAACCCTTCGTACTCACCCGACCGGCAGTTGGCGAGACTCTCCCGTTTGGGTTCGAAAGCTGCCTGCTCATAACAGTATACAGGAATATGCAACTCATCACCCACGCGCTTCGCCAAAGCCCTCGCATACACCACGGTTTCTTCCATGGTAATACCCGATACCGGAACCAGTGGACAAACATCCGTTGCTCCAAAGCGGGGATGCTCGCCGGTATGGTGACGCATATCGATCAGTTCGGAAGCCTTTTTGATGGCCTGAAAGGCAGTCTCAACCACCGCTTCAGGTTCACCGGCAAAGGTGACTACCGTGCGGTTCGTCGCAAAACCCGGATCAACATTGAGCAATTTGATGCCCGGCACCTTTTCGATGACCTCCGTGATCAGGCGGATGACCTCCATTTCCCGTCCTTCGGAAAAATTTGGAACACATTCGATGATTTGTTTCATAGCTTAACCTTTATCAGGTGTTTTCGAAAATCAAATATTAAACTTTGTTCAAGAAGATATGAGACATGAGAGATGAGAGAAAAATGAACTGTAATCATGAATTTCATTAATCAACTATTCAGCCTTTCAAAATTCTCATAACCTAAATCTTATATCTTATATCTTATATCTCATATCTTATATCTCATGTCTTTCTGCTCACATCAAAAATAATCAAATACCCTTTAAATTCTCAGAAAACCTGAACTCCCTTCTTCCAAACATACCCGGGTTTCAGCATTCCCTGATGGTACAAAATTTCCTTGTAATTCCTACCGGGAAAGCCTATAAAATCAGCAATGTTCCCCTTTTTCAAAATGCCCCTGTCAGGCAGATTCAGTGCATGCACTGCACGGAATGTGATGGCGGCGAATTGTTCGGCCATGGTCAGTTTTTCGAAAGTACCCAGGATGGCTGTCTGGATCAGCAGATCTCCCATTGGAGCTGAGCCCGGATTCCAGTCGGATCCTATGGCAAGGCAACATCCGGCATCCAGCAGTTTACGGGCCGGGGCGAATTGACAGCCCAACCCGATCGAGGCGCCAGGCAGGGCCATGGCCACAACATCCGATAAGGCAAGTTTAGCAATCGCTTTCGAATCAATCATCTCCAGATGATCCACACTCATGGCGCCAACCCTGATTGCCAGTGAAACCCCACCGGGGGTAAACTGCTCTCCGTGAACCACCAGTTCAAAACCGAGGTTTTTTGCAGCTGTCAGGTATTCTTCGGCTTCGATCACTTCAAAGGCTCCTTCATCCACAAAAATATCCACACGACCCGCGAGTTTTTCCTTTCTGACTTCCGGTAGCAGTTTTGCCGCCAGAAAGCGGAGGTATTCAACATTCCCTCCCTCAAAATCCCTGGGCTTGATGTGTGCCGCAAGACAAGTAGGAATAAGATCAATAAAATGTTCCAGATTGACAGCATTGATGATATGAAGTAGTCTCATTTCTCCTTCACGGCTGAGGGCATAACCGCTTTTTACTTCACAGGTGGTGATTCCGTTCTGCAACTGTGTGGCTGCTCTTGCTGAGAGCAGACTCTTCAGTTCTTCATCGGAGGCATTCCTTGTTTTGGTCACAGTATCCCAGATTCCGCCTCCTGTTTTGGCAATCTCAGTATAGCTTTTCCCTTCCAGACGCAAGGCATAGTCATGTTCCCTGCTTCCAGCCCAGCAAAGATGGGTGTGTGGGTCTATGAATCCCGGCAGGGCAATCAAATCACGGTCAATAAATTGAATTTCAGAATTTTTGGACTCGTATTTGGCGCATAGCTCTGTAAATATTCCGATTTCCAGAATCATTCCTTGCTGATGCACAATCCCTACCTCCTCAACCACTTCGAGTTGTGCATCTTTCAGACTGCCTTTCATGGGAAGGTTATCCATGGTCAGGAGCTGTTTGAAAGGGCCGGTGATCATAATAGTCTTGGTTTGCATTAGGCGGCAATTTATGGTTTGAAGGGTTTAAAATGTTTTTTTTGAAGGGTTATGGGTTCAAACATTTCAAACAAATAACTAAAATTCCATCCCAAACTGATGCAGTGTCTCCGTTGCCTCTTCATACCCCGCATCATGGTGCCTGAAGATGCCCATGGCGGGATCGTTGTACAGAACCCGTCGGATGCATTCTTCAGCCCGGTCTGTTCCATCCGCCAGCACCACCATTCCTGCATGTTGCGAATAGCCCATTCCTACTCCTCCTCCATGGTGAAAGGAGACCCAAGTAGCCCCTCCTGCGGTATTGGACATCAGGTTGAGCAGCGGCCAGTCAGAGACCGCATCGCTGCCGTCCTTCATCTTCTCCGTTTCGCGGTTGGGTGATGCGACAGAACCACAATCGAGGTGGTCGCGGCCGATTACCAGGGGAGCTTTCACTCTTCCGGTTCTGACCAGATCATTGAAAAGCAGCCCGGCTTTCTCCCGCTCGCCCATCCCCAGCCAGCAAATCCTGGCAGGCAGTCCCTGGAAGGAGACCCGCTCCCTGGCCTTCTTCAGCCAGTTGATCATCGGAAGATTGTCGGGAAATGCTTCAATCAGTGCTTGGTCTGTGGCGAAGATATCTTCCGGATCTCCCGAGAGTGCCGCCCATCGGAAAGGACCTTTCCCTTCACAAAAAAGCGGTCTGATGAATTTCGGCGTAAAACCATCGTAGTCATAGGCATTCGGCTCCCCACCCTGTTTGGCCATTTCGCGCAGGTTGTTGCCATAATCAAAAGTGACACTGCCACGGTTCTGCAATTCCAGCATGAGACCTACATGCCTGGCCATGCTTTTCATGGACAATTCAAGGTATTTTTTGGGATCTGATTTTCTCAGCAGACTTGCTTCTTCCAGGGAAATTCCGTTTGGAATATAGCCATGAAGCGGATCGTGTGCCGAGGTCTGGTCGGTCAAAATATCAGGGGTAATTCCGTCGTCAATCAAATGCTGTAAAGTATCGCCAATGTCGGCCACCAGTCCTACCGAGATGGCTTCACCTTTTTCCTTCGCGCTCAAAACCAGGTCAACGGCTTCCCGGTAGGTATAAACCATGTGGTCGATGTACCCTGTTTTCAGCCTTTTTTTGATTCTCTCGGGATCAATGTCAACACCCAGGTAAGTGGCGCCCGCCATGGTCGCAGCTAACGGCTGGGCTCCACCCATTCCGCCCAATCCTCCGGATACCAGCAATTTATGTATTAAGTCGTCGTTGAAATATTTTTTGCCGCAGGCCATGAAGGTTTCGTAGGTTCCCTGCAGGATACCCTGACTGCCAATGTAGATCCAGCTTCCGGCAGTCATCTGACCATACATCATCAGCCCGTCCTGCTTCAGCCTTTCGAAGTGCTCCCAGGTGGCCCAAGCCGGAACAAGGTTGCTGTTGGCGATCAAAACCCTTGGCGCCTGAGGATGGGTACGGACAATGCCCACGGCTTTGCCGGATTGTACCAGCAAGGAGTGGTCTTCGTCGAGGGTAAGCAGGCATTTGATGATTTGTTGCAGCGCCTCCTTGTTTCGTGCTGCCTGACCGGTTCCACCATAAACTACAAGTTCTTCCGGATTTTCCGCTACTTCGCGATCGAGGTTGTTGAGCAGCATCCGCAGCGGTGCTTCAGTCTGCCAGGATTTTGCATTCAGCTGGCTTCCCCTGGGGGCATGGTATTCAGGGTGAGCCGCATATTTGTCAATAAATTCCGAAAATTTCATCCTGTTCATTTTTAAGTTGAATTCCATACCTGGAAGCTGCTTCACCAGAATGTTTAACCAGCGATTTGTTTTTAACCATCAGGATGGCTTTGTTCATCTCCTCCGACATCACATGGTCCGACTCTGCAAATGGTATCTGCTCTCGAACCAGATCGTGGCAAGCCTCCAGAATCAGTCCCGATTTCAGTGGTTTCCTGAAATCAAAGCCCTGGGCGGCACAAAACAATTCGATACCCTGAATCTTTTCGAGATTGTCAACAATCATCAAACATTTGCGGGCACTGATGGATCCCATGCTGACATGGTCCTCCTGTCCGAGGGATGTTGGAATACTATCCGCGGAAGCGGGAAAACAAAAAGTTTTATTTTCGCTTACCAGGGCTGCCGTGGTATATTGCGGAATCATAAACCCGGAGTTCAGTCCGGTTTCGCGCATCAACAATTTAGGAAGCCCCGGAATGGTATCTTTCAACGAGAGATAGATGCGCCTGTCGGCGATATTGCCCAATTCAGCAACTGCCACGGCTGCATAATCGAGTGGCATGGCCAACGGCTGACCGTGGAAATTTCCGCCTGAGACGGTAGTGCCATCTCTTAGAAGTATCGGATTGTCAGTGACCGAATTCAATTCAATATGCAGGGTCTCCTTCAGATGCAGGAATGCATTCCTGGAGGCGCCGTGAACCTGCGGAATGCAGCGCAAGGAATAGGGATCCTGAACCCTGGTACAGTTTTTATGGGAAAGTACCATCTCAGAGTCAGCAAGCAATGTGCGCATCCGTTCTGCTACATAGATGGTGCCCTTGTATGGACGCAGCAGGTGGAGCTCTTCAGTGAATGTCCTTACAGAACCAAGCATCGCTTCGAGATTCATAGCGGCAATCAGGTCAGCATTATCGAGGCAGTTTTGAAACCTTTCGACTACTTTGATGGCATGCGCAGCTATAAATTGTGTTCCATTGATAAGTGCCAACCCTTCCTTGGCACCCAATTCAACCGGAGCACGACCAAATTTCTGAAATACGGATGCCGTTGGAGTACGCTGACCTTCGAAATACACTTCACCCAAACCGATCAAAGGAAGGAACAAGTGTGAAAGCGGTGCCAGATCACCGGAAGCACCGACGGATCCCTGGCAAGGAACAACAGGGATGATATTTTGGTCAATATGCCACATGATCCGCTCAAGGGTACTCATCGCAATGCCGGAATATCCCATCGAGAGGGCATGCACCTTCAGGATCATCATCAACTTAGCAATATCGGGAGATATTGGATCACCGACCCCGACGCTGTGGCTCATCAGAATGTTGTATTGCAGGGTTTTGGTATCCTTATCGGAAATGATGGTGGTACAGAGCGGGCCAAACCCGGTATTGATGCCATAAACATTGAGGTGGTCAGCTACAATCTCCTCCACCCTTTTGCGGCTTTGTTCAATCAATGCAGCCGCTGACTGACTGATCCTGCCTGAAACTTCCCCAGAGGCAATCCTAAGCGCTATTCCGGTAGTAAGCTGATCTTCCCCGTAATTAAAATATCGCGAATTGGTCATAATCCCTTATTTGGTAAATGGACTTGAAAATTACGATTCAATTTTCAATCGACACATAACAATCGTCATGATACGACCTATCAATTTAATACCATTTCAATAATTATCCTTTTTAAGCAGGTTCCCTTACAAATTGAACGATTCACACTAAAAGAATCACTATAAAGTGTGGACTTTGCACATGAAAAAGAGATCCCAATTTCACCACATAGGCACATAGAACACAATAGAGACTAATGTGTCCTATGTGCCTATGTGGTTAGTTTTATTTTTTAGAAAATGACATTAAAATTTAAACCTGCAAAAAAAATGAAAAGACAGGATTACTAAAACAATCCATGGAACTGGGCATTGATCTTGTCGATGATTTTGCTCAGGTCTTCCTGATTTTCTTCAAAATTCAGGTTGTCGACATTGACGATCAGCATCTTGCCAAGGGTGTAACGCGATGCCCAGGCTTCGTAACGCTGGTTCAGCTGACTCAGGTAATCCAGACGGATGCTGTTTTCATAGTCGCGGCCTCTTTTCTGGATGTTGCTGACTAATGTTGGAACAGTAGCCCGAAGATAAATCATCAGCGTCGGTGCCTTAATCAATCTGCTCATCAAGTCGAAAAGCTGGTGATAATTCGAGAAATCACGCGAACTCATCAAACCCATTTCGTGGAGATTGGGCGCAAAAATTTCAGCATCTTCATAAATGGTACGATCCTGAATTACGGTCTTCCCGCTGTCCCTGAATTCAAGAACCTGACTAAACCTCGAGTTGAGGAAAAAAACCTGCAGGTTGAACGACCAACGAAGCATATCATGGTAAAAATCATCCAGATAGGGATTGTGGTCGACATCTTCATAATGGGCTTCCCATCCGTAGTGTTTGGCCAGTAGCCGGGTCAGTGTCGTCTTGCCGGCGCCGATGTTTCCGGCGATAGCGATGTGCATGCTAGTTGGTTCCTTTTTCATTTTTGGCACGTATTATTTAGAACTTAATATTTTTTGAAGTCCCGTTCAATGTAAAAAATGGAAAATGTGGAAATGTGGAAATTATACATTGATCCTAAATTTGTACAATTCAATGAACAAATGAACACCTTTATATCTAATGAACAAATGATCCTTTTATTTCCAATCCCAATTTTCACATTTCCACATTTTCCAATTTTTACATTATTCTATTTTCAAATTTATCGCTAGAAGTTCATCCAGATATTCGCGATTATTGGAGAGCCGCGGAACCTTGTTCTGCCCTCCTACTTTCCCTTTTTCATGCATCCATTGCAAGAATGTCCCTTTCGGTACCACAACTACTTTTGGCCTTTCAAGGGTGGAGCTTTTGAAACGTTTCGCCTCATAATCGGAATTGAGTTCCTGAAGTTTCAGATCAAGAAAATTGGTAAAATTCTCTATGCTATCAGGTGCTTTCTCAAATTCGATCAGCCATTCATGAGATCCTTTTTTTGCCTTGTCGCTCATGAAAATAGGCCCGGCACTGTATTCACTGATGACGGCCCCGGTCTGGACTGAAGCAGCAAGCAGCGCCCTTTCGGCATTGTCAACAATGATTTCCTCCCCGAAGGCATTGATAAATTGTTTTGTACGCCCGGTGATCCTCAGTTTGTATGGATTTTTGGTGGTGAACATTACTGTATCGCCGATCATATACCTCCACAATCCGCCATTGGTTGAGATGACGATGGCATAATTGACGCCTGTTTCCACCTCCCAGAGCGGCAAAACGATGGGCGAATCCGATCCGATTTCGCTCATCGGGATAAATTCGTAAAAAATTCCATAATCGAGCATCAGCAGCATATCGGAAGAGGAAGGATCATCCTGGATGGCAAAAAAACCTTCGGATGCATTGTAGGTCTCCATGTATTGCATCGTATCCGATGGAATCAGTTTCCTGAACTGTTCCCGGTAGGGTTCAAATGCAATTCCGCCATGGATAAAAACTTCGAGATTGGGCCAAACTTCCAGTAGGTTGGATTTTCCGGTAAATTCGAGAATGTATTTCATTAGCACGAGATTCCATGACGGAACCCCGGCAAATGAGGTGACATTTTCGTGGATGGAGGTTTTGGCAATCTCTTCGATCTTTTTCTCAAATAGCTCGATCAGGGCTATCTCAGTAGGTGGTGTCCGGTGAAAATCGGTCCAGAAAGGAAGATTCTCAATCATGATCGCCGACAGGTCACCGTAAAAGGAATTGTTGTTCATGCTGTTGATTCGGTGGCTTCCTCCGAGTGTCAGGCTTTTGCCGGACAACAAACGTGTCTCGGGAAAATTTTTCAAATAGATGGCCAGTACATCTTTCCCTCCCTGAAAGTGGCATTCTGCCAGTGATTCCTTGGAAACAGGGATAAACTTGCTCTTGGCATTGGTCGTACCTGAAGATTTGGCAAACCATTTGATTTCTCCCGGCCAGAGGATATTTTTCTTGCCCTCAATCATCTGACTAATGTAAGGCTCAATGGTCTCGTAGGTAGAAATAGGAACCCGTTTCTGGAAATCTTTCAGTGAAGCCATCGATTCATAATCGTATTTCTTCCCCCATTCGCAATATCTCGCGGAACCAATCAGGTCAAACAACAACTCCTCCTGAATATCCCGGGCATGTTCGAGATACAGGTCGATCTGATAAATCCTTTTGTAGTTGATCCAGTTGATGATGGAATTGACGATGGCCATGTAGTCCGGTTGATTGTTAATTTGGTTTTTATGGTGGTTAAAACTACTAATTTTCATGCAATCCGAAGATGACAACATATAATTTTTTAACTTTATTCCCAACTTAATTAATCATAAATTACTTATGAATATTGTTGACCTGATACTGATCATTATACTGATTGCTGCTGCTGTTCGCGGATTTGTAAAAGGCTTTTTTGTTGAATTTGCATCCGTTGCAGCCCTTATTCTCGGGATTTTGTGTGCCATGATGTTCTCCGTTTATATGCAAAACTGGCTCAAAGGTATCGTCTCCTGGCGACCGGAAACAATCAGGATCGTTGCTTTCCTGTTCATTTTCATCAGTGTGGTCATCGTTGTTCACCTGATTGCCAATATACTCGAGAAATTTGTTCAGGCCATCGCGCTTGGACTCCTCAGCCGGATAGGCGGGGCGGTATTTGGCGTGATCAAGACGGCTTTCATCGTAAGTTTTCTGATGTTCATCATCGCCCGGATCGAATTCTATGATGTGACCATCATCCCCAAAGGACCCAAAAGTGAATCAAAATACTGGGCACCTCTGGAGAAATTAGCCCCAAACCTTTTCCCGTTTCTCAGGGAAGAAAAAACAGAGATACAGAAGAAAATCGTGTCGTGACACAAAGGATAAAGGACCCTTCGACAGGCTCAGGGCAAGTAAAGGCAAAAGTAAAGAATGCTGCGGACAGAATTTCCGGAATCCATCATCTTTTTTTGACCAGAATCCTGCTACTGAAGTAATCCAGCCGCGTTAGTGGCGGCATATTGGTAGCCCGGGGTGGAGTGGAACGGAACCCCGGGTTAAGGATGATGCGCGAAGAGTCGTCTGCGAACAGAAATTCAAAGGAGAAGTATCCATTTTTTCAGACGAAAGGAGGAAATGACGGAAAAAGAAGAACCTGTAACCATTTTATAACCAATCGGACAGAATTTGCTCTAAATAAAATGAGACGTTGCATGCAACGTCTCTCGAGTTTGGCATTTAACTAGATAAAAGTAGTTTAATTTCAAAAATATATTGCAATTAGCTTGTTCTGATTGCAATTTTTTATTAGATTTGTGTCTAGTTACATAACTAGTTTAAATTTAATGCCATGGGATTTCCTACAAAAATTCAGCTTATTAAAAGAGCTAAAAGCGAACAGTGGTACATCAATTTTCCTTCAGCTATTGCACAGGCGATGGAGTTTGAACGGGGTGAAGTTGTTGAGTGGCTTATTCAAGACAAACACACAATGGTTCTTAAACGGGACGAATCAGTTTCTGGTTCCGAGAAAAAAAAACTTCAGACGGATCTTTAATTGATGAGTTTGATTTGCTCTTTACCCAATGTGCCGATGCATTCAATCAGGATAGTGCATGGAAGAGGGGACGTGATCTTGCATTTGGTGCCCTTACCTGCATGGGCAGGCATACACTAACAGGGCTGCTTACCGCAAGCGGACATCAGTTTATGGATTGGTCGTCTGCTTATCGGTTATTTAGTCAGCATCGCATTGATATCTCCAAACTTTTTGATGTAGTCCGCTCGGGGGTGTTGCAAGAGTTGAGTGATCGAAAGATGATTGTTGCCCATATGGATGATACCATATTGAAAAAGACAGGCAGACATATTCCAGGTGCGGCATGGCGTAGAGATCCTCTAGGCCCGCCCTTTCAAACCAATTTCATTTGGGGGCAACGTTTCCTGCAAATCTCCATGGCTCTTCCCGATGATCAGGGATGCTGTCAATCCAGAGCCATACCGATAGATTTTCACCATTGTCCTACGGTAAAAAAGCCGGGACGAACTTCTTGCCTGCAGGACTGGACAAACTACAAAGAGCAGCAACGGAAACTAAAATTGAGCATTCAAGGCAGTGAGCGGCTGAAACAACTTCGGTATGCGCTCGACAACCAAGGTGTTGCAGATAAACAACTTGTTATAAGCGTTGACGGAAGCTATACCAATGAAGAAGTTCTGAAGCATTTACCAGAGAGGGTTACCCTGATTGGACGGATACGAAAAGACACAAAACTGTATGCTAAACCAGAAAAGCAGCCCGACTTTGGAAGAAAGCGTGTTTATGGAGACAGATTACCAACACCGGAACAAATCAGACAGTCAGATCAATACCCCTGGCAAGAAGTAAATGCTTGGGCAGCAGGGAAAGAGCATAAGTTCAATGTCAAAGTAGTTAAAGGTGTGATGTGGCGCTCGGCAGGTCAGAAACACAATTTGCAACTGGTGGTAATACGACCATTGGGATATCGGCTAACCAAATCATCGAGAATGCTGTATCGTGAACCTGCCTATCTGATTTGCACGGACAATGAACTTCGAATTGAGAACCTGCTACAGGATTACTTGTGGCGATGGGAGATTGAAGTAAACTTCAGAGATGAAAAAACATTGCTCGGATGTGGTCAAGCTCAGGTAAGAAATCCGGAATCAGCAGAATGTGTACCTGCTTTTATATCTGCTATTTACGCAATGCTGCACCTTGCAGCACACAGAGCAATCAAATTATCGGGACAAGCGTTATTGCCAAGACCAAAATGGTATCTAAAGAAAAAGGTGAAGCGACACTCAACAGGAGATTTGATCAATAACCTTAAAGCTCAGGCTTGGACTAAAGCTATTGGAATGAATTTCTCAGGCTTCGTAAAAAACGAATTGAAAACACGAAGCCTTAGAAATACCGCTAATCCCTTTACTTCTGCAATGTTTTACATGAGAAATTAGCCAAACTCAAGGAGACGTTGCATGCAACGTCTGTACTGATGTATTGCGCATATTCTGAGCTCTTTCTATAGCTATTCTCATCCTTTGCACCTTCCGTCCGATCCAGTGATTTCAGTTTCATCAGGCATTTGCACGCGGACGGTGGTATCCCGGCATTCTCTTTCCCCCGGTTAAAACCGGGGGCCTTGAGTTTGGCTAATTTCTCATGTAAAACATTGCAGAAGTAAAGGGATTAGCGGTATTTCTAAGGCTTCGTGTTTTCAATTCGTTTTTTACGAAGCCTGAGAAATTCAT
>CAIUUO010000162.1 GCA_903902325.1 uncultured Bacteroidia bacterium | reverse complement strand
GTTTTACAAACAGCAAATGCAAATTTATTATGAAACGAATAAACATGATTTTACCGGTTTTGACCCTACTCTACTGGTCAATTCCCTCCACCGCACAGGTAATTCCCGGGATAAAATGTGGTAAATATCTTCAGGAGATAAAAACTGAGATTGAACTGCCAAAACAGGCAGCCACCCCCGTTTTGAAGTTGTTCTCCGATAATAAACAGATAACCGCTGTAACTTCTAACGGCGTGTACCGCAAAACCGGAGGGAAATGGAGCGGTGAACCTTTTGGATCCGCCTGGCGCACTGCAACCATCGATACAAAAGGCATAATCTGGCTTGCATCGGCACATTCCATTCAGCAGGAGGGTGTTTCAAATCAACTTGATTTGCCTGAAAATGCAAAAAATGACACAATCCTCTCTCTATTATGGGAAAATGAAAAAACGTTGCAGGTAGGAACCAGCAATGGGCTTCTGACCTATGACGGGAAATGGACCATAATTCCAATTGGTCTTGGCAAAAGGGTAAATTCAATCCTCAAAGACTCAAAAGAAGATCTTTGGCTGGCCACAAATGACGGACTCTTGCGCAGAATGGCGGGCAAATGGGTAAACCTCGACGATGACCTAATGGCTTATGGCCTCAAACGCAAATATTTTGCATTGGAAAGCGGTCATACAAATGGCGATATCTTATTTGGGGGGCTATTTTCTGTGGGATGTATTGCTCAAGACGGCGACCATTGGCTTTTAAGGGGAGCAGACGGTTTACCGTTTGGTCCGATAACCGGAATCAAAACATCAAAAAACGCGATGTGGTTTGGAACGGATCGGGGGGCAATCAAAAAGGACAAAGGATGGCATTACTATAATGGTAAACGCTGGCTGTCTGACAACAAGGTTAACGACATTCTCCCTCTGGATGAACTCACGACATGGATTGCCACTCCAAAAGGGATCAGCCAGATTCAGCAGGTGGAGACGACCCTTGCCCAAAAAGCTGCGTCATTTGAGGAACGGATTAAATTACGCCACGATCGTTATGGTCTGGTGAGTGATGTAAGCCTGACAAGGCAGGGTGATCTGTCTTCAAGTAAGATGAGCACAAATGACAATGATGGTCTTTGGACTTCAATCTACCTGGCTGCAGAATGCTTCAGATATGCCGTAACCAAAGATCCCGAGGCGAAGAAAAATGCAATAAAAGCCTATGAAGCAATGGAAAGGCTCGAAACCATAACCGGCATACCGGGGTTTCCGGCCCGCTCTCTCGTAGCGGCAGATGAAAGCACCGGTCAGGGTGGAGAATGGCACCTCACACCTGACAAGAAATGGAAATGGAAAGGAGATACCAGTTCTGACGAAATTGTTGGCCATATGTTTGCATATCCGCTCTTTTATGATCTTGTTGCTGAAGGGGCCATGAAAGAACGGGTTAAAGGGCTCGTTCACCGGATTATGACCCATATTGTTGATCACAACTTTCAGCTTGTCGATCTGGATGGTATTGCAACAAGATGGGCAGTCTGGACACCCGATTCGATTAATTTCTCCAACAACTGGTGGTATGAGCGAGGCATCAACTCAATGCAGATCCTGGCCTTCTTGAAGGCAGGGCTTCATGTAACCGGTGATCAGAAATTTGAGAAAGCCTATGAGACTTTAACTCAAAAACATCATTATGCTGAGAATATGGTTCAGCAGAAAATGTATGGCCCGTTCGATGTGAATCACTCGGACGATGAACTTGCCTTTTTGCCAAATTATACTTTATTAAGGTACGCAAATG